>DAOKZN010000019.1:0-15967 GCA_035325625.1 Mesorhizobium sp.
GCCTACAATCCGCTGCTGGAGGTCCGGCAAGGCGAATGGGAAGTCCGCGACGTGCAGAATATCGCGGATATTCTGGTCGATCCCGAAGGCAGCCTCGACAAGCGCAACCATTGGGAAAAGACATCGCATTCGCTTTTGGTCGGCGCGATCCTCCACGTTCTCTACGCCGAACCCGACAAGACGCTGGCGGGCGTCGCCAACTTCCTGTCCGATCCGCGCCGCCCGGTCGAGGCGACCTTGCGCGCGATGATGGACACGCCGCACCTGGGCGATGCGGGCGTGCATCCCGTCATCGCATCATCAGCGCGCGAACTGCTGAACAAGTCCGATAATGAACGCTCCGGCGTGCTGTCCACCGCCATGTCGTTCCTGGGATTGTATCGTGATCCCGTCGTGGCCCGCGTCACGGCGCGTTGCGACTGGCGCATTGCCGATCTTGTCGGCGGCAAGCGGCCGGTCAGCCTCTACCTTGTCGTGCCGCCGTCCGACATCAACCGCACCAAGCCGCTCATTCGCCTGATCCTCAACCAGATCGGCCGCAGGCTGACCGAGGAACTGACCACATCGGGCAAGCGCCATCGCCTGCTGCTGATGTTGGACGAGTTTCCGGCGCTCGGCCGGCTCGATTTCTTTGAATCCGCGCTCGCCTTCATGGCGGGCTATGGCCTCAAGAGTTTTCTGATCGCGCAGAGCCTCAACCAGATCGAGCGCGCCTATGGCCCAAACAACGCCATTCTCGACAACTGCCATGTTCGCGTGAGCTTCGCCACGAACGACGAGCGCACGGCCAAGCGCGTGTCCGACGCACTCGGCACGGCGACCGAAATGCGCGATTCCACCAACTATGCCGGCCACCGGCTTTCGCCATGGCTGGGGCATCTCATGGTGTCGCGGCAGGAGACGGCGCGGCCCTTGCTGACGCCCGGCGAGATCATGCAGCTTCCGCCGACCGACGAAATCGTCATGGTCGCGGGAACGCCGCCGATCCGCGCCACGAAAGCCCGCTATTTCGAGGACGCGCGCTTGCAGGAGCGTATCCTGACCCCGCCCGCGCTGGCGGCGGCAAGCACCGTCCCGACCGACGATTGGACCGGCCGCGTGGCGGTGGCGGCAGGCCGCACGCCCCCTCCAACCGGCGACGATATGGGCAGCGATCCGGCCAATGCCGGTATCCGCCGTGAGCCGGAATTGCCCGAGCATGAGGAAATCGTCGCGCCGCCGCCATCGCCCGCGCAGGAGTTCGAGCTTCTGGACGAGGAACCCGACGTTGACGCCGCCAAGGCCAGGGCCATGCGCGCCCGGATGCGGATGGCGCGGCAAGTGTCGCTCGACCCCGGCGATGGCATCGAGCTTTGAGGGGGACGCCGATGACCACGCGCACGCGCATGAACGTCTATTTCGATCCGGCCTTGCTGGAAAAGGTCGAGGCGCTGGCGCTACGCCGCAACGTCTCGAAATCCGCCATCGTGGAGGCGGCCGTCGCGTCCTTCCTGTCCGGCGATACGACCGAGCGGATGGAAGCCGCCATGTCGCGCCGCATGGACAAGCTGGGCCGCCAGATCGACACGCTGGACGAAGACCTCGCCGTGCTCGGCGAGGCCGTCTCGCTGTTCGTCCATTTCTGGCTGACCACGACACCGCCGCTGCCGGACTCTGGGAAGGCGGCCGCCCGCGCCAAGGGCAACGAACGATACAAAGGTTTCATGCAGACGCTTGGCAAGCGTTTGGCGACCGGCGACAGGTTCCTCAAAGAATTGTCGCGCGATGTTGAGTCGATTGAAGACGAAGATGATGCGGACGCTTCGGCAACGACTGGCGATCCGGGCTGAATATTCAACCCATCCTATTCGCCGCCGATAGCCGCCGATTACCGCACGCGCTTCGATACTTGTTGAACCGACCCAATTTCAGGCTCTTTTAATCGACCCCGATCCGGGGACCGTCTGTTGCGCGCTCCGAGAAATGCGGGGCCGCAATGTCATCCATTCACGAAAAACCAGAAGCGATTGCGCGCGGCGCGCGGATGCTACGCACCGCGCTCGGCCCGGCCATCGCCCGCTTTCTCGAAGACCCTGCCGTCGTCGAGATGATGCTGAATCCCGATGGCCGTATCTGGATCGACCGTCTCTCCGAGGGGCTGGCCGATACGGGCGAAACCCTGTCGGCAGCCGATGGCGAGCGCATCGTGCGCCTGGTCGCGCATCATGTTGGCGCGGAAGTCCATGCCCGGTCCCCGCGCGTCTCGGCCGAACTGCCGGAGACGGGCGAACGGTTCGAGGGCCTAATGCCGCCTGTCGTCGCCGCGCCGGCCTTTGCCATCCGCAAGCCCGCCGTCGCCGTCTTTACGCTGCTCGATTATGTCGCCGCCGGCATCATGTCGGCCGAACAGGCGAACATCCTGCGCCGTGCCGTCACTGACCGCGCCAACATCCTCGTCGCAGGCGGCACCTCCACCGGCAAGACCACCCTGACCAACGCGCTGCTCGCCGAAGTGGCGCACACATCGGATCGCGTTGTCATCATCGAGGACACGCGCGAACTGCAATGCGCTGCGCCGAACCTCGTCTCCCTGCGAACGAAGGAAGGCGTCGCCACGCTCTCCGATCTTGTCCGGTCCTCGCTGCGCCTGCGCCCCGACCGCATCCCCATCGGTGAGGTGCGCGGGAGCGAAGCCCTCGACCTGCTCAAAGCTTGGGGCACCGGCCATCCCGGCGGCATCGGCACGATCCACGCCGGGAGCGGCATCGGCGCGCTGCGCCGCCTCGAACAACTCATCCAGGAAGCCGTCGTCACGGTCCCGCGTGCCCTGATCGCCGAGACCATCGACCTCGTTGCTGTCCTCTCCGGTCGCGGCTCCGCGCGCCGGCTCGTCGAACTTGCCCGCGTCGAAGGTCTCGGCCCGGGCGGGGACTACCGCATCACCCAAGCCACCCCCAACAGCACAGGAGACCATTCATGATCCGCACCACAATGCGCGCCCGCCGCGCCCTCGCAACGGTTGCCGCCGTTGCCTACGCTAATCTCGTTCTCGTCCCGGCCGCCCATGCCTCCGGCTCGTCGATGCCGTGGGAAGCCCCGCTGCAAAAAATCCTCGAATCCATCGAGGGGCCGGTCGCCAAGATCGTGGCGGTCATCATCATAATCGCCACCGGCCTCGCGCTGGCGTTCGGCGACACGTCGGGCGGCTTCCGCAAGCTAATCCAGATTGTGTTCGGTCTCAGCATCGCGTTCGCGGCGTCGAGTTTCTTCTTATCGTTCTTCTCGTTCGGCGGCGGGGCGCTCGTCTGATGGCGGTCGCCTTTGAACAACTCGACGCGGTGCCGGGATTCACGATCCCGGTCCACCGGGCGCTGACCGAGCATATTTTGCTCGGCGGCGCACCGCGCTCCATCGCCATTCTCAACGGGACTCTGGCCGGGGCCGTGGGCCTCGGCCTTCGCCTCTGGCTGGTCGGCATCGTCATCTGGGCCATCGGCCATGTCGCTGCGGTCTGGGCCGCGAAGCGCGATCCCCAATTCGTCGAAGTCGGGCGGCGGCATCTGCGCGTCCCCGGTCATCTGTCGGTTTGAGGGAGAGCGTCGCCATGATGAACCTTGCCGAATATCGCCGCACGGCCTCCCGCCTTGCCGATTTCCTGCCCTGGGCCGCATTGGTCGGTCCCGGCATCGTCGTAAACAAGGACGGCTCTTTCCAACGCACCGCGAAGTTTCGTGGTCCTGACCTTGATTCCGCCGTCGCGGCCGAGCTGGTCGCGGTCGCCGGCCGCATCAACAACGCCTTCCGCCGTCTCGGCTCGGGCTGGAGCATTTTCGTCGAGGCGCAGCGCAGCGAGGCCGCGACCTATCCCGACAGCACCTTTCCCGATCCGGCATCCGGCCTGACCGACGCCGTGCGCAAGGCCGACTTTGAAGAAGCCGGCGCGCATTTCGTGTCCGGCTATTTCCTGACCGTCCTCTATCTGCCACCCGCCGAGGACGCAGCGCGCGCCGAGACATGGCTTTACGAGGGCCGCGAGCAAAGCGGCGTCGATCCCCATGAGGTGATGCGCGGTTTCATCGACCGCACCGACCGCGTGCTGGCGCTGCTCGACGGCTTCATGCCCGAATGTGCGTGGCTCGATGACAGCGAGACGCTGACCTATCTCCATTCGACGGTTTCGGCGAAACGCCACCGCGTCCGCGTGCCGGAAACGCCGATCTATCTCGACGCGCTTCTGGCAGATCAGCCGTTGACCGGCGGGCTGGAACCGCGCCTAGGCGACCAGCACCTCCGCATCCTGACCGTCATCGGCTTCCCGACCGCGACAACGCCGGGGTTGCTCGACGATTTGAACCGGCTGGCTTTCCCGTATCGCTGGAGCACCCGCGCGATCCTGCTCGACAAGACGGACGCCACGAAGCTGCTCACCAAAATCCGCCGCCAGTGGTTCGCCAAGCGCAAGTCCATCGCCGCGATCTTGAAAGAGGTGATGACCAACGAGGCGTCGGCCCTCGTGGACACGGACGCGGCGAACAAAGCAGCCGACGCTGACATGGCCTTGCAGGAGTTGGGGGCGGACGTGGCGGGCATGGCCTATGTCACAGCCACCATAACCGTTTGGGATGCCGATCCCCGCATTGCCGACGAGAAATTGCGCCTTGCCGAGAAGGTGATTCAGGGCCGCGATTTCACGGCGATGGTCGAGACGGTCAACGCCGTGGACGCATGGCTCGGCAGTCTGCCCGGCCATGCCTACGCCAATGTCCGCCAGCCGCCTATCAGCACTTTGAATCTCGCCCACATGATCCCGCTGTCGGCGGTGTGGGCGGGGCCGGAACGGGACGAGCATTTCGGTGCGCCCCCCTTGCTTTACGGCAAGACCGAAGGCTCGACCCCGTTCCGGTTATCCCTTCATGTCGGCGACGTGGGCCACACGCTTGTCGTCGGCCCGACCGGCGCGGGGAAGTCCGTGCTGCTGGCGTTGATGGCGTTGCAGTTCCGCCGTTACCCCGGTTCGCAGGTCTTCGCGTTCGACTTCGGCGGCTCTATCAGGGCCGCCGCGCTCGCCATGGGCGGCGACTGGCACGACCTGGGCGGCGGACTGACCGAAGGCGACGAGTTCTCCGTCTCGCTTCAGCCGCTCGCCTGCATCCATGACACCTATGAGCGTGCCTGGGCCGCCGATTGGCTGGTGGCGATCCTCATGCGCGAAGGCATCGCCATCACGCCGGAGGTGAAGGAGTATATCTGGACGGCGCTCACGTCGCTGGCGTCGGCGCCGGTCGGCGAACGGACCATCACCGGCCTGTCGGTGCTGCTGCAATCCAACGACATCAAGCAGGCGCTTCGACCCTATTGCGTCGGCGGGGCCTATGGCCGACTGCTCGACGCCGAGGCCGAACATCTCGGCACCGCCGACGTGCAGGCGTTCGAGATCGAGGGGCTGGTCGGAACCGGCGCGGCTCCGGCCGTGCTGGCCTACCTGTTCCATCGCATCGGCGACCGGCTCGACGGCCGCCCGACCTTGCTCATCATCGACGAGGGCTGGCTTGCACTCGACGATGAAGGCTTCGCGGGGCAACTCCGCGAATGGCTGAAGACCCTGCGCAAGAAGAACGCCAGCGTCATCTTCGCCACGCAATCGCTGTCCGACATCGACAATTCGGCAATTGCACCAGCCATCATCGAAAGCTGCCCGACGCGGCTCTTGCTCCCGAATGAAAGAGCTATCGAGCCACAGATCACCGCCATCTATCGCCGCTTCGGCCTCAATGACCGGCAGATCGAGATATTGGCGCGGGCGACGCCCAAGCGCGACTACTACTGCCAGTCGCGGCGCGGCAATCGCCTATTCGAGTTGGGCCTGTCGGAAGTCGGCCTCGCGCTCTGCGCCGCATCCTCCAAATCCGACCAATCCCTGATCGCCAGTCTTGTCGCCGAACACGGACGCGCGGGCTTCCTCGCCGCGTGGCTGCGCGCCCGCGACACCGGCTGGGCGGCCGACCTCATCCCGAATTTCCCCGAAGCCGAAAAGGAGTCCTGACCATGATGACCCGTTCTATCCGCTCGCGCGCCGCGTTTCTGGCCGTGACCGTGCTGACCACGCCGCTCGCCATCTCGCCGATGCTGGCAACACCGGCCCATGCGCAATGGACCGTCTTCGATCCGAGCAACTACGCGCAAAACGTCCTGACGGCCGCGCGCAACCTGCAACAGATCAATAATCAGATCACCAGCCTCCAGAACGAGGCAACCATGCTCATCAATCAGGCGAAGAATCTGGCGAGCCTGCCATATTCTTCGCTCCAGCAGCTTCAACAGAACGTCCAGAAGACGCAGCAGCTTTTGAGCCAGGCGCAGGGCATTGCCTTCAATGTCCAGCAGATCGACCAGATGTTTAGTCAGAAATACGCGAACGTCTCCATGTCGGCGACGGACGCGCAGCTTGTCACCGACGCCCGCTCGCGCTGGCAGAACACAGTGGGTGGCTTGCAGGACGCCATGCGCGTGCAGGCCGGGGTGGTCGGCAATATCGACACCAACCGCACGCAGATGTCGAACCTCGTCAGCCAGAGCCAGTCGGCGTCAGGCGCATTGCAGGCGACGCAGGCCGGCAACCAGATTCTCGCCCTCCAGTCGCAACAGCTTTCCGATCTTGTCGCGCTGCTTTCCGCCAACGGCCGCGCGAGCGCGCTGACCGAGGCCGAGCGCGCCGCGGCGGCCGAACAGGGCCGTGAACAGCGCCGCCGCTTCCTCACGCCGGGGTCGGGCTACACGCCCGGTAACGCGCAGATGTTCAACAACGGCAACTGATAACCAGAAGGGGAGCACCGTCATGGACGGCAAGATGCTGGCCCGGCTGGGCGCAATCATATTCGTGGCTGTCGCCACCACGGCAACCGCTATCGAAATGACCCGCAAGCAGGACACGCCGGCATCACCGCCGGCGCGTCTGCAACAGCCCGAACGCGATCCGCTGCGCGAAGGGCAACTCCGGTGCCAGCAACTTGGGGCAACGGCCGCCAGCGACGCGGAGTGCCTGCGCGTGTGGGCCGAGACCCGCGACCGCTTTCTTGGCCACACGCCCGCGCCGGCCTCGCCGGAAGGACAGTGACCCATGGGCGGCGCTGGCGTCATCGACAATTTTCTCGGCACCTTCACCCGCTACATTGACAGCGGGTTCGGTCTTCTTGGTGGCGAGGTGGTATTCATCGCCACCACGCTCATCGTTATCGACGTGACGCTGGCGGCCTTGTTCTGGTCCTGGGCCGCCGATGACGACATCATCGCGCGGTTGGTGAAAAAGACGCTGTTCGTCGGTGTCTTCGCCTATCTCATCGGCAACTGGAACAATCTGGCGAAGATCGTCTTCGACAGTTTCGCCGGGCTGGGCCTGAAGGCATCCGGCACCAGCTTCTCGGCGCAAGACCTGCTTCATCCGGGCAAGGTTGCGCAAACCGGCCTCGACGCCGCCCGGCCGCTGCTCGACGCCATCTCGCCGCTGATGGGCTGGATCTCAGTCTTCGAGAACCTGATCCAGATCGTGTGCCTGCTGTTCGCCTGGGCGCTCGTCATCCTCGCCTTCTTCATCTTGGCGATCCAGCTTTTCATCACGCTGATCGAGTTCAAGCTGTCCACGCTTGCCGGCTTCGTGCTGATCCCGTTCGGCCTGTTCGGCAAGACCGCCTTCATGGCCGAACGTGTGCTCGGCAACGTGATTTCCAGCGGCATCAAAGTTCTGGTGCTCGCCGTCATCGTCGGGATCGGCTCGACGTTGTTTTCCCAATTCACGCAAGGCTTCGGCGGCCAGACACCGAGCATCGACGACGCCATGGCCATCGTGCTCGCCGCACTGTCGCTGGTCGGTCTCGGCATTTTCGGCCCCGGCATCGCCTCCGGCCTTGTCAGCGGTGGCCCGCAGCTTGGCGCGGGCGCAGCCGTAGGCACCGGCCTTGCTGCTGGTGGCATGGTGATGGCGGGCGCTGGCGCTGCCGGCCTTGCCGCAAAAGGCGGGGCCGCCGCGCTGTCCAGCGGAGCCGCTGCCGTGCGCGGCGGCGCGACCGCAGCGGGCGCGGCATCCGCTGCCTATAGTCTCGGTTCGTTCGGCAAGTCTGGCGCATCTGGCGTCGCATCGGGCCTCGCCAGCGTCGGCCGCGCAGCCGGCGGCGCTGCTAGCAACGCGGCGTCTTCACCGCTTCGCCGCGCTACCGCCAGCGTCAAATCCGGCTTCTCCGATGGTGTGAAAGCCGGTTTCGGCGCGACGGGCGGTTCCTCGACCGCTGGCACCGTGAGCGGCGCAGCCGAGGTCGCGACCGCATCCGCGCAGGCTTCCGGCACACCGCCCGCCTGGGCGCGGCGAATGCAGCGTGGCCGGCACATGGGCCACGCCATCCAGACAGCCAGCCACGCCATCCGTTCCGGTGACAGCCACGGCTCCGGTTCTTCCATCAACCTCTCTGAAAGTGACCGCATATGAGCATCTTCAAGCGACCCGCCGTGCACTACGGCAAGACCCCCGAACCCGAAACGCCCTATCAGCGCGCCGCGCAGGTTTGGGACGAGCGTATCGGCTCGGCCCGCGTGCAGGCGAAGAACTGGCGATACATGGCCTTCGGCTCGCTGATCCTGTCGGCAGGCTTCGCGTCCGCGCTCGTCTGGCAATCGGCGCGCGGCACCGTTGTTCCCTGGGTGGTGCAGGTCGATCATCTCGGCCAAGCGCAGGCCGTCGCACCGGCCGACGCCGACTATCGCCCGACCGATCCGCAAATTGCATGGCATCTTGGCCGCTTCATCGAACAGGTCAGGAGCATCCCCGCCGATCCGATCATTGTCCGCCAGAACTGGCTTCGGGCCTATGAGTGGACCACGGATCGCGGCGCATCGGCGCTCAACGGCTACGCCCGCACCAACGACCCGTTCACCAAGGTCGGCAAGCAGCAGATCGCCGTTGATGTGTCGAGCGTCATCCGCGCATCGCCCGATAGTTTCCGCGTCGCATGGACCGAGCGCCATTACGAGAACGGCCAGCTTTCCGCGACCGAGCGGTGGACCGCGATCCTGACCGTCGCGGTTCAGCCCTCGCGCGACGCCGACCGGCTCAAGGCCAATCCGCTCGGCATCTACGTCAACGCAATTTCGTGGTCGCGGGAGATGGGCCAATGAGAGCGATCCCCCATAGCCCGGCGATTGCCACAGCCCTGATTTCGGCGACCGTGCTCGCCGGCTGCGCGACCATGAAGAAGCCGCCAGAGATCAGTTACGATTCCAGCGTGCCGCCTCTGCAGGCCATTCCCGCCACCGTCACCGATGATAGGCCCAAGCCGGTGCTCATCCCCCCAGCCTGGACGGTCGCGCACGGCGGCACCGCCGCCAGCACGCCGACCGGGCGCGTCGAGAATGCCAACACAGCCGCCCGCGTCGAGCCGCGCCGCGAAGGCTACTACAACGCCATCCAGATTTATCCGTGGAGCGAAGGCGCGCTTTATCAGGTCTATGCCGTTCCCGGCCAGATCACCGACATTGCGCTGGAGCCGGGCGAGAGCCTGACCGGCGCGGGACCGATTGCGGCAGGTGATACGGCGCGCTGGATCATCGGCGACACGGAATCGGGCTCTGGCATGACGCGCCGCGTCCATATCCTCGTCAAACCGAGCCGCCCCGGCATCACCACCAATCTCGTCGTGACCACCGACCGGCGCACCTACATGCTTGAACTTCGATCCGGCGAAAAAACCTATATGCCCGCCGTGGCCTGGGCCTATCCGCAGCCACCGGCCAGCCAGCGCCAGAACGTTCCAGCCACGCCGGTCATTCCCGCCGCTGCCGCCCGCAATTATCGCTACAGCCTGACCGGCACGAGCAATCCACCGTGGAAGCCGGTCGCGGTCTATGACGACGGGCGGCATGTCTATGTCGAGTTTCCGCGCGGTATCGTGCAGGGCGAAATGCCGCCGCTGTTCGTCATCGGGCCGGAAGGCGAAGCGCAGATCGCCAACAGCCGCATCTATCAACACATCCTGATCGTGGACCGTCTGTTCGGCGCGGCCGAACTGCGCCTTGGCAGCGGCGACAAGCAACAGACCGTCAGGATCGTCCGCACGGACGGGAGGCCGTCATAATGACCGATACCGAAACCAGCACCACCGCCACACCGATGCGGCTCCGCGCCGAACCGCCGCGCGTCACCCGCCTGTCGCGCAAGGTGCTCGCCAGCGCCGCCGCCGTCGCCCTGGTCGGCATCAGCGGCGCTCTGATCTATGCCCTTCAAACCCATGCGCCGGGAGGAAGCGACGAAGAACTATACTCGACCACCAATCGGCAGGCCGCCGATGGTCTCGCCGGGCTGCCGAAGGACTATGCCGGCCCGGTGCTCGGCCCGGCGCTGCCCGGCGATCTTGGCCGCCCGATCCTCAACGCGCAGAATGCCGGCCAACCCGTCGCAGCGCCGGTCGTAGCCACGCCCGGCGTGGACGACGCCGAACAGCGCCGCCGCGCCGAGGAAGAAGCGGCCCGCGTCAGCACCGTATTCTTCCAGGCGCGGAGCGGATCGACGCCGGGAGCCAACACCACGCCGGGGTTGCCGGGTCTCGACATGGCGGCCCAGCCCGGACAGGCGACAGTGCAGGACAAGCAGCTCGCGTTCCTCAACGCCGCCGCCGACCGCCGCACCGTCACGCCGGATCGTGTCACGCCGCCAGCATCGCCCTTCATCCTTCAGGCCGGGGCCGTCATTCCCGCCGCGCTGATTACCGGCATCCGTTCCGATCTTCCCGGCCAGATCACCGCGCAGGTCACGGAGCCAATCTACGACAGCCCGACAGGCCGCATCCTGCTCGTCCCGCAGGGAACGCGGATCATCGGCCAGTATGACAACAACGTGCAGTTCGGCCAGCGCCGCGTGCTGCTCGTCTGGAACAGGCTCATCATGCCCAATGGCCGTTCAATCGTGCTGGAACGTCAGCCCGGAGCCGACACGCAGGGCTATGCCGGTCTTGAGGATGGCGTCGATTATCATTGGTGGGATTTAGCGAAGGCCGCCGGCCTCTCGACGCTGCTTTCGGTCGGGTCCGAACTCGCCGTTGACGATCAGGACCGGCTCTTGCGCGCCATCCGCAACGGCGGACAGGACACCATCAACGACGCCGGGCAGCAGATTGTCCGCCGCCAACTCAACGTCGCTCCGACGTTGACCATCCGGCCGGGCTTCCCCGTCCGCGTCATCGTCACCCGCGACCTCGTGCTCGAACCCTACAGGAACTGACCATGACCAAGCTGAAACTCGGCCCCATCGCCGACGACAAGCCCGTCAAGGCGACGGTGGAGTTGCCCGCGCAACTCCACCGCGATCTTGTCGCTTATGCCGCCGTGTTGGCCCGTGAGACGGGCCAGTCTGCCGCCGATCCCATGAAGCTCATCGTGCCGATGCTCCAACGGTTCATTGCCACAGATCGCGGCTTCGCCAAGGCCCGGCGCTCGGTCGGCTGATCTATTGCGGCACCCCGATCCCGCGCGGGGTGCCGCCAGCGCATAGGCGCAAATGCGGCACGCTACAGGCTGCCGATACCCCTCCAAGGTTCGCTTAATTCCGGGTCTTCCGATGCCCGGGATCCACCCGCGAACCACAGAGGATTCCATGCACGCACAAAGTCCGCGCGACAGAAAGAGACGGTCACGACGACCGAACCTGCAAGCGCTTCCCGATGATCTTTATGATTATGCCGGCGATCGCGCACAGATCGCGCCGCGTCTTCGCCGCGCGCCGTCGCCTCGCATCTTCCACGTTGAAAATCTGCCCGTCACCGACAACTGGCCCGATGACATCCCGGTTACGGAGGCCGAGATAGACGTGTTCGAGCGCTATTTCGGCGACATGCTCGACCGACTGTTCGGCCGCGCCGGCGCGGAAGGAAAAGACTTGAAATCGTTATCGACAGATGATAACAAAAGGCTATGAGCGAGGATCGCGACCCGAGCCTCGACACGCTACTGGACCTCGACGGCCAGGTGCTCGTTGTCGATCCCGAAGGCGGCCATTGGGTGAAGTTTGTCGTTACCCGTGTTCCGCCCTCGCCGGAAAGGCCGCACGGCCTCGATTACTCGCTCACGCTTCACGGGCCTTCGGGCGAACGGCTGGTCGGCTTCGATAACGCCCATCCAGCCGGCCGAGGCAGGCGCGGCGAGCCGTTAGATCACCGTCATCGCCTCCAGACCGTGAAGCCATACGCCTGGGAGGATGCGGCCACGCTGCTGGCTGATTTCTGGCAGGCGGTGGACGCGATGTTGAAGGAGCGAGGCGTGCTATGACCACCCTGAAAGTCGGGATTGCCGACTACGACGAGATGAAGGCCCGCACCATGCGGATCGCGCGCGGCGAGGAAAAGCCCGCCGCAGGCGATCCGAAGGTGTGGTTCACCTCGATGGAATCCTTCGCGCAGATTCTCTCCACGGGAAATCAGGAGCTGCTTCGCGTCATCTCCGAACAGGCTCCGGGTTCGCTGGAGGAACTGTCGCAGATGACAGGCCGGGCCAAATCTAACCTGTCGCGCACCCTCAAGACCATGGCGGGTTATGGCCTTGTCAGCATGGAAAAGGGTCAGGGCCTCCGATTGGTCCCGAAGGTCGCGCACGACCGCGTGGAGCTGGTGCTGTCGCTGACCGCCGGCAAAGCGCCCCGCAAGGCAGCGGGAGGTCGGCAATGAACATGCACACTCTGGACGTTACCCAGCGTGCGGCTCTCTACCTGCGTGTCTCGACCACGCGGCAGGCCGAGCATGACGTGTCGATCCCCGACCAGCGCCGGCAGGGCGAGGCATGGTGCGCGTCGCACGGCTATCAACTTGTCGAAACCTATGTGGAGGCCGGCGCCTCGGCGACCAACGACAAGCGGCCTGAGTTTCAGCGCATGATCGAGGCAGGCACCAGCAAGCCCGCGCCGTTCGATGTTGTGGTGGTTCATAGCTTTTCGCGCTTCTTCCGCGACCACTTCGAGATGGAGTTCTACGTCAGGAAGCTCGCCAAGAACGGCGTCAAGCTGGTCTCCATCACGCAGGAGATCGGCGACGATCCGGTGCATCAGATGATGCGGCAGATCATGGCGCTGTTCGACGAATACCAGTCGAAAGAGAATGCCAAGCACGTCCTGCGCGCCATGAACGAGAATGCCCGGCAAGGCTTCTGGAACGGTGCGCTTCCGCCGATCGGCTATCGCATCGTCGCGGCCGAGCAGCGCGGATCGAAGATCAAGAAGAAGCTGGAGATCGACCCGCTGCACGCCGACACGGTGCGGCTGATCTATCGGCTGTTTCTTGAGGGTGACGGCGTGAAGGGGCCGATGGGCGTCAAGGCCATCACCTGCCATCTCAACGAGCGCCACATTTTCACCCGTGACGGCGGGCGCTGGGGCCTCGCGCAAATCCACACGATCCTGACCCGCACGACCTATATCGGCGAGCACAGGTTCAACACGCGCTCGCACAAGGACCGGGAGAAGAAGCCCGAGAGCGAAGTAGCGATCATGGCCGTGCCGCCGCTGATCGACCGCAAGACCTTCGACGCCGTGCAGGCCCGCCTCAAAACCCGCCAGCCCATGGTGACGCCGGCCCGCGTCACCAGCGGCCCGACGCTGCTGACCGGCATCTGCTTCTGCGCCAAATGCGGCGGCGCGATGACGTTGCGCACCGGTAAGGGCAGCGCGGGCGGCTTGTATCGCTACTACACCTGCTCGACCAAGGCCCGGCAGGGCAAGACAGGCTGCAAAGGCCGCTCGATTCCCATGGACAAGCTCGACGATCTTGTGGCGAGCCACATGGAGGAACGCTTGCTCCAGCCCAAGCGGCTGAAAACCATCCTCGCCGGTCTTCTGGACCGCCGCGAGGACCGCGCGGAGCGTCGCCGCGAACACCTCGCCGAACTTCACAAGCGAATCACCGAGACCGACCAGCGGATCAACCGGCTCTTTGACGCCATCGAATCCGGCATGGTCGATAAGGACGACGCGATGGCGAAAGAGCGCATCGCCGGCCTCAAGGCGATTCGGGATCAGGCCACGGCCGACGCCGAGCGGACTCAGGCGACGCTCGACAGCGCCGGCAGCCAAGCCATCAGCCTCGACATGATCGACGACTTTTCCCGCACCGCCCGCGACGGATTACGCCTCGAAAGCGGCGGCTATCGGCGGGATCACCTGCGGTCGCTCGCGCAGCGCGTCGAGGTCGCGGATGACGAAGTTCGCATCATGGGATCGAAATCGGAACTGCTCCGCGCCCTGGTTGCCGCTTCCAGCGTAGATTCGGCGGCGTTCGGCGTTCGCAGTTCTGTACTGAAATGGCGCGCCCGAAAGGATTCGAACCTCTGACCCCCAGATTCGTAGTCTGGTGCTCTATCCAGCTGAGCTACGGGCGCGTGCCGGCCATGCCGAAGCGTGGCGGACGGACCAGCCTTGCGACCGATCCGGGATTGATGTGCTACCTAGCGAGTGCGCCTTCGAAAAGCAAGACGATCTCGCAAAACTTTTGCACATGATCCGCAGGCGCCTGCGTAAGGCCCGTGCGTGGAGAGCCGACGCCGAGATGTCTGCCGCGCCGGCGGCCCGCGTGCCGCCGCGGCGGCGCTGGCTCCCTTCCGCTGCCGGGGCCTGCCATGGCGTCGACGGACGGGAGGCCGGCCGGCGTGCCGCAAAACGTCCAGTGCCAAGCTTATCCTGTCCTGGCCCGGCCGGCGAAGCCCTCGCTCGCCACCAGCAGGCGGCGCGTGTAGGCTTGGCTCACATTGCGTGTGGCGAGGTCCAGCGCGGCCAGCGTCTCCACCGCCTCGCCGTTTTCCATCACCATCAGCCGGCCGCACATATGGGCGATGACGGCGAGGTCGTGGCTGACCATCAGGAAGGTCAGCCCGCGGCTGCGCCGCACCTCCTCCAGGAGGTTCAGCACCTCCGCCTGCACCGAGGCGTCGAGTGCCGAGGTCGGCTCGTCCAGCAGCAGGATGGACGGCTCCAGGATCAGCGCGCGGGCGATCGCCACGCGCTGGCGCTGGCCGCCGGAAAGCTGGTGCGAATAGCGGAAGCGGAAGCCGGAGCCCAGCCCCACCTCGTCCAGCGCGCGCTGGATGCGCTTCTCGCCGTCGGCGATGCCGTGGATGGCGAGCGGCTCCTGCAGCAGGCGGTCCACGGTCTGGCGCGGGTGCAGCGAGCCGTAGGGGTCCTGGAACACCATCTGCACCTGGCGGTAGAACGCCTTGTCGCGCCGCTTTCCCAGCGGCCTGCCGTTCACCGCGATGGTGCCGGACGTCACCGGCGAAAGCCCGGCGATGGCCCTGAGCAGCGTCGACTTGCCCGAGCCGGATTCGCCGACCAGGCCGAAGGATTCGCCCGGCTGCACGGCAAGGCTCACCCCCTTCAGTGCCCGGAAGCGGTCGAATACCACCTCCAGCCGGTCGATGGCGACGGCCGCGCTCATGCCGCCCATTCCGCCTTGCGCTCCAGCACCGGCAGCGGGTGCCGGTCGGCGCCGATCCTGGGCATGCAGTCGAGCAGGCCGCGCGTATAGGGATGCTGCGCGTTGCGCAGTTCCGAGGCCGGCAACTGCTCCACCACCTTGCCGGCATACATGACCACCACGCGGTCGCAGAAGGAGGAGACCAGCCGCAGGTCGTGCGAGATGAAGATCAGCCCCATGCCGCGCTCCGCCACCAGCCGGTCGAGAATGGCGAGCACGTCGAGCTGCACGGTCACGTCCAGCGCCGAGGTCGGCTCGTCGGCGATCAGCAGCTCCGGTCCCGCGATCAGCATCATGGCGATCATGGCGCGCTGGCCCATGCCGCCCGAAACCTCGTGCGGATGCAGGTCGAACACGCGTCCGGGGTCGCGGATCTGCACGGCCGCCAGCATCTCCAGCGCCCGCTCGCGCGCCTCGGTCTTCGACACGCTCTCGTGGGCGCGCAGCGCCTCGACGATCTGGCGGCCGATGGTCATGACCGGGTCGAGCGAATATTT
>DAOKZN010000020.1:0-15593 GCA_035325625.1 Mesorhizobium sp.
AAAGCTTCCAGCCCGAATGGCACGCCGCGATGCCGCCCGAATAGTTGCGGAACGAAACGCGCTCGAAGCCGGCGCGCGCGATCATGGCGGCGAAGTTCTGCTGGTTGGGGAACTTGGCGATCGATTCGACCAGATAGGAATAGGGCTCGCCGTCGCCCGTCACCAGCTTGCCGATCCTTGGGATGGCGTTGAACGACCAGGCCTGGTAGGCCTTGTCGAGCAGCGGCATGTCCACCTCGGAGAATTCCAGGCACAGGAAGCGCCCGCCGGGCTTCAGCACCCGGAACGCCTCCGAAAGGGCCACGTCGATGCGCGGCACGTTGCGGATGCCGAAGGCGATCGTATAGGCGTCGAAGCTGGCGTCGGCGAAGGGCAGTTCCTCGGCATTGGCCTCGACGAAGTCCAGGTTTTCCTCCAGCCCCTTCTTCTGCGCGCGCTCGCGGCCCACGGCCAGCATCGAGCCGTTGATGTCGAGCACGGTGACATGGGCGTTGCCGTGGCTGGCGGCCACGATGCGGAAGGCTATGTCGCCGGTGCCGCCGGCCACGTCCAGCGCCCGAAAGCCCGGCCGCTTCGGCGGGTTCAGCCAGGTCACCATGGCGTCCTTCCACACGCGGTGCATGCCGGCCGACATCAGGTCGTTCATCAGGTCGTAGCGGTCGGCGACCTTGTGGAACACCTCGTTGACCAGCGGCTGCTTTTCGCCCGCATCCACCTGCTTGAATCCATAGGAGGTTTCCATGCCGCCCGCGGCGGTGGTTCTTCCGACTGGCATAATCGCGATCCGTCACAAAATCGGCGCGACCATAGCCGATCGAGGATGCCGGCGCTATTGTTTAAGGCGCGGTGTTCGGCCGCGCAGGACGGGAAGACCCATGCCATTGAAAGCGGAACTGCACTGCCACATCGAAGGGGCGGCGTCCCCCGAACTTGTCGGGCGCCAGGCGCAGAAATATGGCGCCGACCCCTCGCCCTTCATCCGCGACGGCGCCTTCGTCTGGCACGATTTCACCTCCTTCCTCGCCGCCTACGACTTCTCGGCCGGCCTGTTCCGCACGCCGGAGGATTTTGCGCTGCTGGCCGAGCACTACCTCACCAGCCTGGCCCGCGACGGCGCCATCTATTCCGAGTTCTTCATCTCGCCCGATCACGCCACGAAGGCCGGCCTGTCGCCCAGGGCCTATACGGAGGCGCTGGGCCACGGCATGTCCCGGGCCATGGCCAAGACCGGCATCGAGGCCCGCATGATCGTCACCGGCGTGCGCCATCTCGGCGTGGAGGCGGTCGAGCAGGCCGCGCGCTTCGCGGCCCGATGCGGCCACCCGCTCGTCACCGGCTTCGGCATGGCCGGCGAGGAGCGCATCGGCGACATCGAGGACTATGTGCGGGCCTTCGAGATCGCGCGCGAGGCCGGGCTCGGCATCACCGTCCATGCCGGCGAGCTGGCGGGCTGGGAAAGCGTTGCCGCGACCCTCGACCACATCCGCCCCGCCCGCATCGGCCACGGCGTGCGCGCCATAGAAAACCCCGCCCTCGTGCGCCGCATCGCCGACCAGGGCGTGGTTCTGGAATGCTGCCCCGGCTCCAACATCGCGCTCGGCGTCTTTCCCGACTTCGCCGGCCATCCTTTTCCGGCGCTGAAGGCGGCCGGCTGCAAGGTGACGCTGAACTCCGACGATCCGCCCTATTTCGGCACGTCGCTGAAGCGCGAATACGACATCGCCGCCGGGCATTTCGCCATGAGCGAAAAGGCGCTCGCCGCCGTGACCCGCACCGCGATCGAGGCCGCCTTCGTCGACCGCAGGACGAAGGCGGCGCTGCTGGCGCGGCTCGATCGCCCGGCACGCTGATTCTCGGCGAAATCTGTGGTTCGCGGCCGCAGGGGCGTTTCACAGCCCTGCCTTAGCCGGTAAAGTCGTGCGGCACCGAGGAGAATAGAATGCAGGGCGTGACCGTCGTCGACCACCCGCTTGTCCAGCACAAGCTGACCATCATGCGCAACAAGGACACCTCTACGGCCGGCTTCCGCCGGCTGCTGCGCGAGATTTCGCTGCTGCTCGGCTACGAGGTGACCCGCAACCTCGAGCTCACCACGACGCGGATCGAGACTCCGATGGAGGAGATGGACGCGCCGATCCTGGAGGGCAAGAAGCTGGTCTTCGCCTCGGTCCTGCGCGCCGGCAACGGGTTGCTGGAGGGGCTGCTGGACCTCGTGCCGGCGGCGCGCGTCGCCCATATCGGCCTCTACCGCGACCACGACACGCTGGAGGCGATCGAATATTTCTTCAAGGCGCCCAGCGACCTCGCCGACCGGCTGGTCATCGTGGTCGACCCCATGCTCGCCACCGCCAATTCGGCCATAGCCGCCGTGGAGAAGCTGAAGGCGCGCGGCGCCACCAACATCCGCTTCCTGTGCCTGCTGGCTGCGCCCGAGGGCATCGAGCGCTTCACCACCGCCCATCCGGACGTGCCCGTCTACACCGCTTCCATCGACCGGCAGTTGAACGAGAAGGGCTATATCCTGCCGGGCCTGGGCGACGCCGGCGACCGCATGTACGGCACCAAATAGGGTTCGCGCTCAGGAAAGCGACAGCTTCTCCGCGATCTCCCGCAGAAGCGCCAGCGCCTGCCGGATGTCGATCTGGCGGTCGTCCAGCCGCTGGATATAGGCGCAGGTGAGCACGGCGATGGCGTGCCCGTCGGGCGACAGGATGGGCACGGTGATGTCGTCCACGCCGCGAATCTGCTGGCTCTCGCCGATCCGGTAGCCGGCATCGCGGTAGCCGGCCAGCACCGGCTCCAGCCTGGCATAGGCCTCCGACTCCCGCGTGCCCGCCCAGCGGGCCAGGGTCTCGGCCCGGGCATTCTCGTCCTGGAAGGCCAGCAGCATCTGGCCCGAGCCCGTGGTGAGCAGCTCGATGCGGCTGCCGATCCTGATTCCGTATTCCCAGTTGCCCGGCGAACTGGCATGCGCGACCACGGTGGCTGCATCCCTGTCCGGCACCACGAGGTGGCATGACTGGCCGGCCTGCTGGGCGAAGGCGTCCATCAGCGGCAGGGCGCGCTGCACCAGCCGCCGCACCGGCGGATGGCGATGCGCCAGCACGAACAGCTTCATGGACAGCGTATAGCGGTCGCCCTCGCGCGAGCGGCTGACATAGTCGCGCGCCACCAGGCGCTCCAGCATGCGGTAGACCTCGCTCGGCCCGCGCCCCATGGCCTTGACGATCTCCGCCCGCGTCAGCCCGCCCGCCTGCGTGGAGAGCAGCTCGAGAATGTCCAGCCCCTTGTCCAGTGCGGGAGCGCGGTAGCGGGCGTCCTTGTCCGCCTCTGTCGCGGGCCTCGCGCTCTGCCCTGCCATCGCTCCCGCCTCTCTGTTTCTCGGCGCTATGATACCGCATTCCGATTTACACATGAACAGAATATTTGTATATGGATAGTAATAGGCATGAGCCATGTGCTTGGAGGAGGCAACTGGGCTATGCGACTTTCGGCCAAGCGCATCTTCATTTCCGCCGCCGGCCAGGGCATCGGCCGCGCCAGCGCGCTCGCCTGTGCCGCCGAAGGCGCGCATGTGATCGCCACCGACGTCAACGCCGGGACATTGGCCTCCCTCGCCGCCGAGGACGGCCGCATCGAGGTGCACACGCTCGACGTGCGCGACGGCGCGGCGGTGGCCGATTTCGCCCGCCTCCAGGCGCCGCTCGACGGGCTCTTCAACTGCGCCGGCTTCGTCCACCACGGCACCATCATGGACTGCTCGGAAGCCGACTGGGACTTCAGCTTCGACCTCAACGTCAAGAGCATGTACCGCACCATCCGCGCCTTCCTGCCCGGCATGCTGGAGCGCGCGGCCGCCACCGGCACGGCATCCATCGTCAACATGGCCTCCATGGCCTCGTCGGTGAAAGGCTTCCCCAACCGCCTGGCCTACGGCGCCACCAAGGCCGCCGTCATCGGCCTGACCAAGGCCATGGCGGCCGACTATGTGCGGCGCGGCCTGCGCTGCAACGCGCTCTGCCCCGGCACGGTGGACACGCCCTCGCTGCGCGGCCGCATCGCCGGCGCCCCCGACCCGGCGCAGGCGGAGAAGGACTTCATCGCCCGCCAGCCCACCGGCCGGCTGGCCACCGTGGCCGACATCGCCCCCATGGTGGTCTATCTCCTGTCGGACGAGTCGCGCCTCGTCACCGGCCAGGCCATGCTGGTGGACGGAGGGGTCACGATATGAGCGCGGCCGCCACGGCATGCGAGGCGCGGTCGTGGCGCCTCGGCCGTGGCGCGAGGCAGGCGCGGCCATGACGGCGCTCGTCTCCATGAGCGGCATCGGCAAGTCGTTCCCCGGCGTGCGGGCGCTGAACGACGCCCGCTTCGAGCTCCAGGCCGGCGAGGTGCATGCGCTGATGGGCGAGAACGGCGCCGGCAAATCCACGCTGATGAAGATACTCGCCGGCATCTACGCGCGCGACGAGGGCGAGATCCTGCTCGACGGCAGGCCGGCCGAGATTTCCTCGCCGCGGCGGGCGCAGGAACTGGGCATCGGCATCATCCACCAGGAACTGAACCTGATGCCGCACCTGACGGCGGCGCAGAACATCTTCATCGGCCGCGAGCCGCGCAAGCGCTTCGGCGTGCTGGACGAGGCGAAGCTGAACGCCCGGGCCGCCGACATCTTCGCCACCATGAACCTGAAGCTCGACCCGCGCACCGAGGTGTCCAAACTCACCGTGGCGCGCCAGCAGATGGTGGAGATCGCCAAGGCGCTTTCGCACCGCTCGCGCGTGCTCATCATGGACGAGCCGACGGCGGCGCTGAACGACGCCGAGATCAACGAGCTTTTCGCCATCATCCGCCGCTTCAAGGCCGAGGGCGTCGGCATCGTCTACATCTCCCACAAGATGGACGAGCTGAAGCGCATCGCCGACCGGGTGACGGTGATGCGCGACGGCGAATATGTCGGCACGGTTCCGGCCGCCTCCACGCCGGTCGACAGGATCATCGCCATGATGGTGGGGCGCGCCCTGTCCGACGATCGCCCGGCGGTGCCCGACCACGCGGATTCGGAAATCGTGCTGGAGGTTTCCGGTCTCCGGCGCGGCAGCGAGATCCGCGACGTCGGCTTCTTCCTGCGCAAGGGCGAGATACTGGGCTTCGCCGGCCTGATGGGCGCAGGCCGCACCGAGGTGGCGCGCGCCATATTCGGCGCCGACCGGCTGGATGCCGGCGAGATCCGCGTCCACGGCCGCAAGGTCGCCATCCGCAGGCCGCAGGACGCGGTGCGCGCCGGCATCGGCTACCTGTCGGAGGACCGCAAGCATTTCGGCCTCGCCACCGGCATGGACGTGCGCAACAACATCGTGCTGGCGAGCCTTTCGCGCTTCACCGGTCCCGGCGGCCTGCTGAAGGAAGGCGCCATGCACGACGCGGCCGCCCGCTATATCCGCCAGCTCGCCATCAAGACGCCGTCCGACCGGCAGGAGGTGCGGCTGCTTTCCGGCGGCAACCAGCAGAAGGTGGTCATCGCCAAATGGCTGCTGCGCGACTGCGACGTGCTGATCTTCGACGAGCCGACGCGCGGCATCGACGTCGGCGCCAAGGCCGAGATCTACAACCTGCTCAACGCGCTGGCCGCGCAGGGCCGCGCCGTCATCGTCATCTCCTCCGAGCTGCCGGAGATATTGCGGCTGAGCCATCGCATCGCCGTCATGTGCGAGGGCCGGCTCACCGGCATCCTGCCCGCCGGCGCCTCGCAGGAGGAGATCATGCAACTGGCCACGCAAAGAGGGCCGGCGCCGACCGGCGGCGGCCGGCAGCCGCAAGCAGGGGGAGCGAGCGCATGAGCACCGTCACCACGGCCGGCCCGGCCGCGCCGGCAGGCCGCTTCTCCGGCGCGCAGCACCGCCTGCTGGCCTTCGCCAGCCTCATCATCCTGATCGTCGTCTTCAGCCTGGCCTCGCCCAACTTCCTCCAGACCAGCAACATCATCAGCATCCTACAGGCCACCTCGGTCAACGGCGTGCTGGCGGTCGCCTCCACGCTGGTCATCATCACCGGCGGCATCGACCTTTCGGTGGGCACGCTGATGACCTTCTGCGCCGTCTGCACCGGCGTTGTGCTGACCTTTCTGGGCATGCCGCTGCCCTTCGGCGTGGCGGCGGCGATCCTGGCGGGCGCGGCAAGCGGCACGCTGTCCGGCCTCTTCGTGGCCAAGCTCAAGATCCCGCCCTTCATCGCCACGCTGGGCATGATGCTGATCCTGAAGGGCCTGTCGCTGGTGATCTCCGGCACCAAGCCGATCTATTTCAACGCCACCCCCGGCTTCACCCAGATCTCGCAGGGCTCGCTGATCGGCGCCGTCATTCCGGCGCTGCCCATCCCCAACGGCGTGCTGATCCTGTTCCTGGTGGCGCTGGCCGCCTCCTTCGTGCTGGAGCGCACCGTCCTCGGCCGCTTCACCTTCGCCCTCGGCTCCAACGAGGAGGCGGTCAGGCTTTCGGGCGTCAACACCGACCGCTGGAAGATCGCCGTCTATGCGCTGGCCGGCGGCATCTGCGGCATCGCCGGGCTGCTGATCGCCTCGCGGCTGAACTCGGCGCAGCCGGCGCTCGGCCAGGGCTACGAGCTGGATGCCATCGCGGCCGTGGTCATCGGCGGCACCTCGCTCAGCGGCGGCCGCGGCACCATCATCGGCACGCTGATCGGCGCGCTCATCATGAGCGTGCTGGCCAACGGCCTGCGCATCCTTTCGGTGGCGCAGGAATGGCAGACCGTGGTGACCGGCTCCATCATCATCCTGGCCGTCTACACCGACATATTGCGGCGACGGCGGCTTTGAGGACCCACCCGCGCGGCGCCGGCGCCGCGCCAACACGAAGAAGGGCGGCTGAGCGCCCCGCGAAACGAGCGACGAACGGCAAGGTTCAACCAAGGTTCAACATTGTGGAGGAATGAGATGTTTACGCGACGCATGGTTCTGGGCGCCCTCGGCGCCGCCGCCCTGCTCGGCTCCAGCAGCCTGGCCATGGCCCAGGACAAGATGTACATCCCGCTGATCTCGAAGGGCTTCCAGCACCAGTTCTGGCAGGCCGTGAAGGCCGGCGCCGACAAGGCCGCCGCCGACCTCGGCGTGACCGTCACCTTCGAGGGGCCGGATTCGGAGACGCAGGTGGACCGCCAGATCGACATGCTGGCCGCGGCGCTGGCCAAGAAGCCGGCGGCGCTGGGCTTCGCCGCGCTCGACAGCCAGGCGGCCATCCCGCTGCTGCAGCAGGCCAAGGACGCCAACATCCCGGTGGTGGCCTTCGACTCCGGCGTCGACAGCGACATTCCGGTGGCCACGGCATCCACCAACAATCTCGCCGCAGCCGCCCTGGCCGCAGACAAGATGGCGGAACTGATCGGCGGCGAAGGCAAGATCGCGCTGGTCGTGCATGACCAGACCAGCCGCACCGGCGTCGACCGCCGCGACGGCTTCGTCAACGAGATCAAGGAGAAATATCCGAAGGTCGAGATCGTGGCGATCGAATATGGCGACGGCGACCACCTCAAGTCGACCGAGATCACCAAGGCCATCCTGCAGGCCAATCCGGACCTGAAGGGCATTTTCGGCTCCAACGAGGGCTCGGCCATCGGCGTGGTCAACGGGGTCAAGGAGATGGGCCGCCAGGTCGTCATCGTCGGCTACGATTCCGGCGCGCAGCAGAAGCAGGCGATCCGCGACGGGCTGATGGCCGGCGCCATCACCCAGAACCCGGTCGGCATCGGCTACAAGACCGTCGAGGCCGCCGTGAAGGCCGCCAAGGGCGAGCAGGTGGAGAAGAACATCGACACCGGCTTCTACTGGTATGACAAGTCGAACATCGACGCGCCGGAGATCGCGGCCGTCCTCTACGACTGATCCACGCCCCGCGAGGGCCGGAGGCGGCGTCCCGTCTCCGGCCCTCCGGCCATTCCACGAACATGCCCAACCCGGACCTCAGACCATGACCAGCATAACCGGCATGCGGGTGCTCGACCTGCGCTTCCCGACCTCGCGCCATCTCGACGGCTCGGACGCGATGAACCCCGACCCGGACTATTCGGCCGCCTATGTCATCCTCGAAACCGACGCACCCGGCGTCGAGGGACACGGCCTGACCTTCACCATCGGGCGCGGCAACGAGGTGTGCTGCGCGGCGATCGAGGCCATGCGCCACCTGGTGGTGGGGCAGGACATGGCCACCATCGCCGCCGACATGGGCGCATTCTGGCGGCATGTGACCTCCGACAGCCAGTTGCGCTGGATCGGCCCGGACAAGGGCGCCATCCATCTGGCCACCGGCGCCATCGTCAACGCGGTGTGGGATCTGTGGGCCAAGCTGGAAGGCAAGCCGGTGTGGCGGCTGGTGGCCGAGATGAGTGCGGAAGAGATCCTGAGGATCGTCGATTTCCGCTATATCACCGACGTGCTGACGCCGCAGGAGGCGCTGGCCATCCTGAAGCGGGCGGAGCCCGGCAAGGCCGAGCGCATCGCCGTGCTGGAGCGCGAGGGCTATGCCTGCTACACCACCTCGGCCGGGTGGCTGGGCTATGGCGACGACAAGCTGCGCCGCCTGTGCCGGGAGGCGATAGACGCCGGCTTCAACCACATCAAGATGAAGGTCGGCCGCGACCTCGACGACGACATCCGCCGCCTGACCATCGCCCGCGAGATGATCGGCCCCGACCGATTCCTGATGATCGACGCCAACCAGGTGTGGGAAGTGGACCAGGCGATCGACTGGCTCGCAAAGCTGGCCTTCGCAAGGCCCTTCTTCATCGAGGAGCCGACCAGTCCCGACGACATCGCCGGCCACGCCAAGATCCGCAAGGCGGTGGCGCCGATGAAGGTGGCGACGGGCGAGATGTGCCAGAACCGCATCATGTTCAAGCAGTTCATCGCCGGCGGCGCCATCGACGTGGTGCAGATCGATTCCTGCCGCATGGGCGGGTTGAACGAGGTGCTCTCGGTGCTTCTCATCGCCGCCAAATTCGGCATGCCGGTCTGGCCGCATGCCGGCGGCGTGGGCCTGTGCGAATATGTGCAGCACCTGTCGATGATCGACTACGTCGCCGTATCCGGCACCAAGGACGGACGGGTGATCGAATATGTCGACCACCTGCACGAGCATTTCAGGGAACCCTGCGTCATCCGCGACGCGGCCTACATGCCGCCCACCGCCCCCGGCTTTTCCATCGAGATGAAGCCGGCCACTTTCGAAGCCTACCGCTTCGGCGCATGAAAGGGAGGGGCTCTTGGATCTCGAATTGAAAGACAGGGTCGTCATCGTCACCGGCGGCGGCGCCGGCATCGGCGGCGCCATCTCGCTGGCGCTCGCCGCCGAGGGCGCCGTTCCCGCCGTGCTCGGCCGCAGCCCGCTCGAGGCGGGGTTCGAGAAGCAGCTTCTCGGCCTGTCGCCGAAGGCCAGCTTCATGCAGGTCGAACTGTCCGACGACGCGGCCTGCGCCCGCGCCGTCGCCGAGGTGGCCGACGCCTTCGGCCGCATAGACGGGCTGGTCAACAATGCCGGCATCAACGACAGCATCGACCTGGAAGCCGGGCCGGAGGCGTTCCGCGGCTCGCTGGAGCGCAATCTCATCCACTACTACACCATGGCCCATCATTGCCTGCCGTGGCTCAGGGCCTCGAAGGGCGCGATCGTCAACATCTCATCCAAGACGGCGCTGACCGGGCAGGGCCACACCAGCGGCTATTGCGCCGCCAAGGGCGCGCAGCTTTCGCTGACGCGCGAATGGGCGGCGGCCCTGCGCAAGGACGGCATCCGCGTCAACGCCGTGGTCCCTGCCGAGGTTATGACGCCGCTCTACAAAAAGTGGCTGCAGACCTTCGACGATCCCGAGGCGCGGCTGGCCGAGATCACCGGCGCCATTCCGCTCGGCAAGCGCATGACGAAGGCGCAGGAGATCGCCGACACGGTGCTCTTCCTGCTGTCGGCGCGCGCCGGCCACACCACCGGCCAGTGGCTGTTCGTGGACGGCGGCTACGTCCACCTCGACCGCGCCCTGGATTGAGGGAGCCGGCCGCCGGCCCGGCCGATGTGTTCCGGAAAGTGCCGTTCGGCATTTGTTAAGCAAACGGCGCGGCTACGCTTCGTTTACCATCCGATTTAACGCAACCGAAATGCGCGTTTCGCAAGATGAGGCACGGTTCGGCAAGAAACCGTCGTCGAAGTCACAACTGGGCCACAAGGAATATCACGATGACCAAGCTTATTTCTCGCTTCTACAAGGACGAGTCCGGCGCCACCGCTATCGAATACGGTCTGATCGCCGCGCTGATCGCGCTCGCCATCATGGTCGGCGCCGGCGCGCTCGGCAACGCCCTGAACAACAAGTTCAACGACATCGCCACGGCGGTCGAGACGGGCGAAGCTCCGTAATCGCGAAAGCACACCATCGAAATGGGCCGCCTTCGGGTGGCCCTTTTCATTTCGGCATGCCGCCAAACCCATAACGGGCCAGTAGCACTGTCCGGCCGCCTGACCTATATGATGAGATGGGTTTGAAGGCTGGACGAGGATGGCGCGGCATTTGAAAATCATGATCTGCCTGCTGTCGGGGCTGGCGCTGCTTCCCGCGGCTGCGGGATGCGCGCAGGCTGCCGGAAACGTCACCGCGCCGGGCGTGCTCCTGCAGCAGAACGAATTGCAGATGATGCAGAACCGGCTGCAAAGGCAGCAATACCAGCAGAACCAGCAGATCATCCGCGAGATCGACCGGCAGGCGCCGCCCCAGGCCCCGCCGCGCCAGCCGGTTCCGGTCATCAAGCCCGGCTGCCAGGGGCAGGTCTTCGGCAACACCTACACCGGAACCAATTGCCGCTGACAGCGACTTTTTCTGCCGGGACCTTTCCTCCTTTTATTTAGCCGTCTACCTTACTTTCATGTGATTCTGCCGCCAGCGCCGGCAGCTATCCGGTTGCACCATGGGCAGGACAGATGGAACAGGGAGGCATGACCGCGAAGAAGGGCACCGTCCGCAGGGCGAAGAAAGGCGACAGGATACGTCAGGTGGCCGCCGTTCCCTACCGCCTGGGCGCGGACGGCGGCATCGAGGTGATGCTGGTCACCTCGCGCCAGACCCGGCGCTTCATCGTGCCGAAGGGCTGGCCCATGAAAGGCAAGAGCGGCCGCAAGGCGGCGACCGTCGAGGCGCTGGAGGAGGCCGGCGTGGTCGGCACCGCCCTCAAGCCGCCGGTGGGCACCTATTCCTACTGGAAGCGCCTGCAAAGCCATTTCGTGCGCGTCGACGTCACCGTCTATCTGCTGGCCGTCACCGAGGAACTGCCCGACTGGCAGGAAAAGAGGCGCCGCCGGCGCGCGTGGCTGCCCGTCGCCGATGCGGCGCTGCTCATCGACGAACCGGAACTTGCCTCGCTAGTCAAATCCCTCGAGGTGCCTGAAGGGGCTCCGCAGACTGTACCGCCAAGCTGATTTGGGCATGTCGAAATAAATCGACAAGTAGAATAAAATTTTCAGCATCGCTTCCGGAAAGAAGCTTGGAAAATCAGCTTCCTCGCAACTCTCTCTGAAAGGGTTTGACTTTACTTTGGCGGTTTAGCGGCCGTTAAGGGAAAGCTGCTATTGGGCACCTGTCGCCTGAAGCAGGCAGACGAGAGGGGCGTCGCGGCCGGCCGGGCAAGGCCGGCGCGCACAGGCAGGGGGCGCGGGGTTGGCGGCTTCGACGCAATCGACGTGAACCGCCGCGCGGCGGGCAGCGGGCCCGGGCTTCCGCGCCTGGTCTGGCCTTTCGTCGCCGTGGTGCTCATCCAGGCACTGATGGCTTCGATGAGCCTCTACATGCTTTCCTCGGTGCGCGCCTATGTCGCCGGCGAAAGCCAATGGTCGAAGGGCCAGAAGGACGCCGTCCATTTCCTGAACCTCTATGCGGAGACGGGCGATGCCGTCTCCCTCGCCAGATACCGGCGCGCGCTGGCCGCCCCGCTGGGGGATCGCGCGGCGCGGCTGGCTCTGGAAAGGCCGTACCCCGACCCCGATGCCGCGCAGGCCGGCTTCCTCAAGGGCGCCAACCACCTCGAGGACGTGCCCGGCATGATCTGGCTGTTCCGGCATTTCCGCCATGTGAACCATCTGGAAGAAGCCATCGGCCACTGGTCCACCGCCGACCGCATGCTTCTGGAACTGGAGCAACTGGGCAGGACGATGGAGGCACGCTTCCGGGAGGGTCCGGCCTCCCCGCTCCAGCGCCGGGCCTGGAAGGCCGAGATCGGCCGGCTGGACCGCCAGATCGTGCCGCTGGCCACGGCCTTCTCCGAAAGCCTCAGCGAGGGCTCCCGCGCCATCACCCGCACGCTGATGGTGACCAATCTCCTCATCGCCGCCCTGCTGATCCTGGTGGCCGTGTGGCGCACCCGCAATCTCCTGCAGCAGCGGCTGGCTTTCCAGAGCGCGCTCAACACCGAGCGCAAGCGGGCCCAGATCACCCTCGCCTCCATCGGGCAGGCGGTCATCAGCACCGGCCCGGACGGGCACATCGACTATATGAACGCGGCCGCCGAACGTCTGCTCGACACCTCGCTCGGCAGCGCTCGCGGCGCGAACATAGCCGGCCTTTTCCGCCTGCAGGACAAGGAGACCGGCGCCGAGGAGGAACTGTTGGTGGGGCGCGTGGCCGCCGCCGCGACCTATCCGTCGGAGCCGCGCCCGCGGCTGCTGGTCCGCGCCGACGGAAAGAAGATCCCCGTGGCGCTGACGGTTGCGCCGCTGCTGGTGGCGGAGCGGATCGAGGGCATGGTGCTGGCCCTGCACGACATGACCCGCGAGCAAGGCTACATCGACAGGCTGTCCTGGCAGGCGTCGCATGACGGGCTGACGGGCCTCGCCAACCGCCGCGAATTCGAGCGCCGCCTGAAGGGCGCGATCGCGGAACTCGCGGCTGGTCATGCCGGCCATGTGCTGATGTATCTCGACCTCGACCAGTTCAAGCTGGTCAACGACACCTGCGGCCACGCCGCCGGCGACCAGTTGCTGCGGCAGGTTTCCGCCCTGCTGGCGAGGGAATTGCGGCCGGGCGACCTGCTGGCGCGGCTCGGCGGCGACGAATTCGGCGTTCTGCTGCAGAATTGCGAGCCGGCGCAGGCGGCCGAGATCGCGGAGAGGCTGCGCCAGACCTTGCTGGACCTGCATTTCACCTGGATCGGCCAGCCTTTCAACATCAGCGTCAGCATCGGCGTCGTGCCCGTCGCCCATCCGGGGCTGACGCTCAAGGAGGCGCTGCGTTCCGCCGACGTGGCCTGCTACATGGCCAAGGAAAAGGGCCGCAACCGCGTGCAGTTCCACAGTGAGGGCGACGCGGCCATGCGCGAACGCTTCGGCGAGATGGCCTGGGTGCAGCGCATCCACGTCGCGCTGGAGGAAGACCGCTTCCGCCTGCATGCGCAGGAGATCCGCCCGCTGACAGCCGAGGCGGCCGAAGCCGGCGCGCATGTCGAACTCCTGCTGCGCATGATGGACGATGCCGGCGGCCTGGCCGCACCCGGCAGCTTCATCCCGGCGGCCGAGCGCTACGGCCTGATGCCGGCGATCGACCGCTGGGTGATCCGCACCGCCTTCGGCGTGCTGGCCGAGCGGCTGGCCGACCCCGGCGCCACCCCGATCGCCACCTGCGCCATCAACCTTTCCGGCGCGACCTTCGGCGACGAGACCTTCCTGGACTTCCTGCGCGGGCAGTTCGAGGAGCATTCCGTGCCGCCGGCCATGATCTGCTTCGAGATCACCGAGACCAGCGCCATCGCGGACCTTGCCGGAGCCATCGGCTTCATCTGCACGCTGAAGCGGCTGGGTTGCCGTTTCGCGCTCGACGATTTCGGCTCGGGCATGTCTTCCTTCGCCTACCTCAAGCATCTGCCGGTGGACTATCTCAAGATCGACGGCGGCTTCGTCAAGGACATGCTGAAGGACCGCATCGACCGCGCCATGGTCGAGATGATCCACCATATCGGCAAGGTGACGGGCAAGCGCACCATCGCCGAGTTCGTGGAAAGCGAGGAGATCATGGCGGCGCTGGTCGACATCGGCATCGACCATGCGCAGGGCTTCGCCGTGGGCAGGCCGCTGCCCTTCGATGCCTCCACCCCCATATCGGGGCATGGAGCAAGGCCGCGGAACGCCCCCTGGAGCGGGCTGGCGCGGCCGCTGCGGCGCAGGGCGGGCTGACGGCCACCGCGACCGAAGCGACCCGAACCGGGCCTCACGCCGAAACCGCGTGCCGCTCCAGCATGAGTATCGGGCTGCCGCCATATTCGGTGCGCACGATCTCGCGATAACCGACTTTTCGCGCCACGGCGAGCGAGCCGGCATTGTCGGGATCGATAAGGCAGACTGTCCGCGCGCCTTCGAATGTCGCGTCCCCCCAGGCCAGCAAGCGGCTGACGACTTCCGTGCCGAGCCCGTGGCCCTGGAATTCCGGCACCAGGGACCAGCCCGCCTCCGGCGTTCCTTCGATTGAGGGAACGATCTCGCGCTTCAGTTCGTGGAAGCCGGCCTCGCCGATGAAGCGGCCGCTTTCCCTGTCCTGGATCGCCCAGAAACCGAAGCCCAGCATCGACCAGAGACCGAAATGGCGCAGCAGCCGTTGCCAGCTTTCTTCCCGCGAACGCGCCTTGCCGCCGACGAAGCGGAAGACGGCAGGTTCCGTCCACATGGCGGCATAGGCGTCAAAATCCTCAAGCCGGTGCGGCCGCAATATGGCGCGCGCGGTTTCCAGGACCGGCGCGGCGTGAACCCGTTCTGCCATGGCAAATCATCCTGCGTTTTCCGGTCGCCGGCGCCCAATGCCGATTCCCGGCGGCCGCAAATTCGCACCGATCGCCGCCCGATGGAACACAGGCTGGGATTTTCCTTCCGCAATGTTAATCTCGGCGCCGACAAGCCGGCCCGGCACCACGCCGAAATAGACCGGGAGGAAAAATGGAAACGACGGATCTCGTACTGGCCATCCTCCATCACCTTCTGGCCTTCTCGCTGGCCGGCATCGTCGCCGCCGAATTCGTGCTGGTGCGCAACGAGATGTCGGCCGCGACCCTGGCGCGGCTCGCCCGCATCGACCGCCACTACGGCCTGATCGCCCTGCTCATCGTCATCGTGGGCGCCGCCCGCGTCGTCTACGGCCTGAAGGGCTGGGAGTTCTACGTCTACAACTGGGTGTTCTGGGCCAAGATGGCGACCTTCGCCGCGGTCGGCCTGCTCTCGATCCTGCCCACGATCCGCTTCCTGTCCTGGCGCAGGCAGGCCGCCGGCGACCCTTCCTACCGGGTGCCGCAGGCGGAGCTGGCCACGGTGCGCTCCTGCGTGCTGGCGCAGGCGCTGCTGTTCCTGCTGATACCGGCCTTCGCCGCCGCCATGGCGCGCGGCTACGGGCTGTAGCCTCTCAAACGATCCCTTCGAGCGGGCCGAGCGGCCCGACCTGCCGGAGCGGGGCGGGAATGTCCGTGGTCTTGTCCGGCCATTTGCAGAGGTCGGCGATGACGCAGGCGGGGCAATCCGGCTTGCGCGCCTTGCACACATAGCGCCCGTGCAGGATCAGCCAGTGATGCG
>DAOKZN010000021.1:0-15209 GCA_035325625.1 Mesorhizobium sp.
GTCGTCACCCTCGCCGCAACAATCCTATGGCTCAGATAACTGTCCACACTTCCTAAAGCCAATCCGAAGGATCGCGATACGTCTTGGGCTCCGGCTCCGGAACCCGCCGGCATCTTCAGGTTTCCGGCGGCCGCAGCGCAGCCTCGACGAAGGAAGAGACGGCCGCGACATATTGCTCGATGGTCGTGCCGCGCCTGCGATACTTGGCGCGCTTGACGTACCAGTCCTGGAGCAACGGCTTCACCAGGGCAGCGGCAAGCTCAGGATCGGCCGCGGCAAAGACGCCGCGCTCGACACCCCGCTTCAGCGTATCGGCGAAGATCGCCTCGGTCGCTGCCTCGCTCTCGACGGCCATGCGGCGCGCGGCCGGCGGGAAGGACTTCGCTTCCATATAGGCGAACACGAACCAGGGCTGCATCGCCTCGGTGAGGCGTATATGGGCCTCGATCAGCCATCTCAGATGCGCAACAGGGTCCTCGGCGATCTCCCGTGGGGCGGCGCCCAGCACCTCTGCCACCGTGGTCGAGACCTCGCCCAGGATCATCGACAGCAGCGTCGCCTTGTTGTCGAAATAGGAATAGAGCCCGCCCATGCTGAGGCCGGAAGCCCGGGCCAGGTCGCGCAGGCTGGTGGCGTGGAAACCCTGCCGGTTCGACAGCTTGAGCGTCGCCTCGATGATGCGCACCAGATTGGCCACGGCGACATGCGGCTTCTGCACGCGCACGGCGTCGCGATGGCGCTCCAGGATGCGCATGCAAAGCGCCTCCGTGGAGAAGGCGCCCGGCCGTTGCCTGCTGTCCTGGAAATTCAAGGCTTCCGATCCCGTGCATGAGCGGCGCTGCGGCCGCGCCCTGCCTGCTGAATAGCAGCATTCAGCCTATTGCAAAAGGGGATCGCGCCCATTAAAAAAGCGAGCGCTCGCTCGATTTCTAGGAAAATATCCGATGCTGTTCGACGACATGAGAGGCAAAAAGGCCCTCGTCACCGGAGCTTCCGGCGGTCTTGGCCTGCACTTCGCCGAGTTGCTCGCCCGCCATGGCGTCGCCGTCACGCTGGCCGCGCGGCGCAAGGAAGCGCTGGAGGAAGCCTGCTCGAACATCGCAGCCGCCGGCGGCAGCGCCCGCGCCATGCAGATGGACGTGACCGATGGCGCCTCGGTCGCGGCAGCACTTGCCGGCATCGGCGACAGCTTCGACATCCTGGTCAACAATGCCGGGATTTCCGGTACCGCACCTGCGCTCAACCTCTCGGAAGCCGAGTGGGACAGCGTGCAGGACACCAACCTGAAGGGCACTTTCCTCGTCGCGCAGGCCGTGGCGCGCGGCATGAAGGCGGCGGGCCATGGCGGCGCCATCGTCAACATCGCCTCGATCGTCGGTTATCGCGTCGCCGGCAACCTGAGCGCCTATGCCGCCTCCAAGGCGGGGGTGCTGCAACTGACCAGGGCGCTGGCGCTGGAATGGGCGCGCGAGGGCATCCGCGTCAACGCGCTGTGCCCCGGTTATATCGAGACCGACATCAACCGCGAGTTCTTCGCCTCCGAGGCCGGCCGGCAGCTCATCCGGCGCATCCCGCAGCGCCGGCTCGGCACGCCGCAGGAGCTCGACGGCGCCCTGCTTCTGCTCGCTTCCGCCGCCGGCAGCTACATCACCGGCACCTCGATCGAGGTCGACGGCGGCCATCTCGTCTCGTCGCTTTAGGATCAACCGACATGAATTTCGAAATCCCGGCCCGCATCGAGGACTACCGCGCCCGCATCGCGGATTTCATCGAGCGCGAGGTGCTGCCGCTGGAGGCAGATGCGGCCTCCTACGACGCGCATGAGAACATCGCCCTGCCCCTGCTGCAGACGCTGCGCGCCAAGGCGCGGGCACAGGGGCTGTGGTGCCTGCAGCTCAAGCCGGAGACCGGCGGTGCCGGGCTCGACAAGAGGGGCATGGCCGTGTGCTACGAGGAGATGAACCGCTCGATCTTCGGTCCCGCCGCGTTCAATTCGGCAGCGCCCGACGACGGCAACATGATGGTTCTGGAGAAGGCCGCGACGCCGGCGCAGAAGGAACGCTGGCTCAAGCCGATCGTCGATGGCGCCGTCCGCTCCTCCTTCGTGATGACGGAGCCGCATCCGGGCAGCGGCTCGGATCCGTCCATGATGCTGACGACCGCGACGCGCAAAGGCGACCGCTACGTCGTCAAGGGCCGCAAGTGGTTCATCACCGGCGCGGCCGAAGCCCGGCATTTCATCCTCGTCGCCCGCACCTCCGACGATCCCCGCCACGGCCTGACCGCCTTCATGTTCGATCGCGACCAGCCGGGCTGGCGCATCGACAGGCGCATCGAGATCATGGGGCCGGAAGAGCATGGCGGCCATTGCGAGATCGTCTTTGACGGGCTGGAAATTCCCGCCGAGAACATGCTGCTGAACGAGGGCGACGGGCTCAAGATCACCCAGATGCGGCTCGGCCCCGCGCGGCTGACCCATTGCATGCGCTGGCTGGGGCTGTCGAAGCGTTGCGTGGAGATTGCGCGCACCTATGCCGCCGAGCGCTTCGCCTTCGGCGAGCGGCTGTCGAAGCGCGAGAGCATCCAGCTCAAGCTCGGCGACCTGGCCATGCGCATCGAGATCGGCCGCATGCTGGTGATGAAGGCCGCGTGGGAGCTCGACCAGGGCGGCTATGCGCGCAAGGAAGTGTCCATGGCCAAGGTGCAGGTGGCCAACGTGCTGCACGATGCCGCCGACGTGGCGATCCAGATCAACGGCGCGCGCGGCTATTCCAAGGATACGGTGCTGGAGTGGATCTACCGCTACGCCCGCCAGGCCAGGCTGGTGGACGGCGCCGACGAGGTGCACAAGATGGTGCTGAACCGCTTCCTCAACCAGGAAGGCACGGGCTTCTGGCGCTGGAAGGTCGAGGGCGAGGCCTGAGGGGCGGGTGATGGCAGGCGAGCAGGCGGCACAGGCGATGGCGGCGGATTTCGACCCGGCGGCGCTCGCGAAATTCCTCGACGAGCGTTTCGGCGCAGCCGCGATGCGTCTCGAAAGGATCGGCGGCGGGCAGTCCAACCCGACCTATTTCGTCGATCACGGCCGCCGCCGCATGGTGCTGCGCAAGAAGCCGGCCGGGCCGATCCTGCGCGGGGCGCATGCCATCGACCGCGAGTACCGCGTGCTCGCCGCGCTCGCGCCCACCGGCGTGCCCGTACCGCAGCCGGTGCTCTACCATGCCGACGAGGCCGTGCTGGGAACGCCCTTCTATCTCATGGAAAAGGTGGAAGGGCGCGTCTTCCACGATTGCGCTCTGCCCGGCCTGTCGCCGCAAGAAAGACGCGCCACCTATCTGGCCATGGCGAAGGCCCTGGCGAAGCTGCACGCCGTCGACCCAGATGCGGTCGGCCTCGGCGATTACGGGCGGCCGGGCAATTATTTCGAGCGGCAGATCGGCCGCTGGACCAAGCAGTTCCGCGACTCGCCCAGCGAGCCCATACCGGCGCTGGGGGCGGTGGCCGACTGGCTGCCGCAGCACCTGCCGGCGGACGACGGCCGCGTGTCGATCGCCCATGGCGACTTCCGCCTCGGCAACCTCCTGTTCCACCCCGAGAAGCCGGAAGTGGTCGCCATACTCGACTGGGAACTGTCGACGCTCGGCCATCCGCTTGCCGATCTCGGCTTCTGCTGCATGACCTGGCATTCGTCGCCCGACGAATATGGCGGCATCCTCGGCCGCGACCTGGAGACGCTCGGCATCCCCGGCCAGCGCGAGTTCCTGGACCATTATTTCGCGCATGCGGTGCCGACGCCGCCGCTCGAACCCTTCCATCTGGTGTTTTCGCTGTTCCGCTTCGCCGTCATCTTCGTCGGCATCGCCGACCGGGCGCGGGCCGGCAACGCGGCCGGAAACGACGCGGCCGACGTCGCGCCGCTGGCCGGCCGCTTCGCGGCGCGCGCCCTGGAGGTGATCGGCGGCGCAAGGCCCTGGTGACGGCCGCCCGCAAGCGGGCAGGCCGCGGCTCAGATCGCCAGATATTCGTTGCGCAGGCCGGGATTGTCGAGCAGTTCGGCAGCACTGCCGGCGAAGACGAGCTCGCCGGAATCCAGGATCACCGCACGGTCGGCCAGCCGCAGGGCCGCCACCGCGTTCTGCTCCACGATGATGGTGGTGATGCCCAGCTTCCGGATGTCGTGGACGATGCTCTCGATCTCCTTGACGATCACCGGCGCCAGCCCCTCATAGGGTTCGTCGAGCAGCAGCAGCTTGACGTCGCGCGCCAGGGCGCGCGCCACCGCCAGCATCTGCTGCTCGCCGCCGGAAAGCGTGATGCCCTCCTGCCCCCGGCGCTCGGCTAGGCGCGGGAAATGCGCATAGATCTGCTCCAGCCCCCAGCCGTGCCCCGGCGCGATCCGGGCGAGGATAAGGTTCTCCTCCACCGTCAGCCCCGGAATGATGCGGCGGTCCTCCGGCACGAGCTGGATGCCGGCGCGCGCGGCCTGCCAGGACTTCATGCCGTGGATCGGCTTGCCTTCCAGCCATATCTCGCCGGCGCGCAGCTCCGGCTGGTCGAGGCGGGCGATGGCGCGCAGGGTCGAGCTCTTGCCGGCGCCGTTGCGGCCCAGCAGCGCCAGCACCTCGCCCTTGCGGATGTCCAGCGTCACGCCCTGCACGATGTAGCTTTCGCCGTAATACGCATGGATGTCGCGGATGGCGAAGAAGGCGGTGGCCGGGTCGTCGACCAGAGCGGCCGAAACCGCCTCCCTTCTCGTGGTGGCGGTGCTCATTCGGCGACTCCTCCCAGATAGGCCTGCTGCACGCGCGGATCGTCGCGGATCTCGTCGGGCAGGCCCGAAGCGATGATGCGGCCCTGCGCCAGCACGGAAATCCTGTCGGCCAGCGAGAAGACGACATGCATGTCGTGCTCGATGATGACCTTGGTCATGCCGCGCATCTTGATCTTCTTCAGCAGATCGATGGTGGTGTTGGTGTCGTGGCGCGACATGCCGGCCGTCGGCTCGTCCAGAAGCAGGAGCCGCGGGCGCTGGATCAGGCACATGGCCAGCTCCAGCCGGCGCTTGTCGCCGCGCGAGAGCGCGCCCGCATGGCCGTCGCGGCGCTCGTAGAGGCCGATGTCCTGCAGCAGCGCCTCGGCCTCCTCGCGGATCTCGGTCTCGTCCTCCACGGCACGGAACATGTTGATCCTGAAGGCGCCGTCGCGACGGGCGAAGGCCGGCGCCATCACGTTGTGCAGCACCGGCAGGTCGGCGAAGATCTCCGGCGTCTGGAACACGCGCGAGATGCCGAGCTGGTTGATCTCGTGCGGCCGCTTGCCGGTCAGCACCGTGCCGTCGAAGATGACCGCGCCGCTGGTGGGCGGAATGCGCCCGATGATGACGTTGAGCAGGGTGGACTTGCCGGCCCCGTTGGGGCCGATGATGGCGTGGGTCTTGCCCTCCTCCACCTGCAGGTCGATGTCGGAGAGGGCCTGCAGGCCGCCGAAATTCTTGTAGACGTCGGCGGCGTGCAGGACGATGTTGGCCGGGCTCTCGCTCATGGCGGCTCCTCCTATTCAGCGGGCTGCTGGTGGGCCAGCATATCGCCGGCCGGCTCGCGCCGCCGCCGGCCCAGCGCCCGCGCCAGCCGGCGGAAGCCCTCCACCAGGCCGCCGGGCAGGAACACCACGATCAGCACGAACATCAGCCCGAGCGTCAGGTGCCAGCCTTCGCCGACGAATTTGGACAGCAGCGTGGCGGCCGGCCCCTCCAGCGCGTCGGGCAGGAAGGACAGCGCCTTGTGCAGCACGTTCATGTTGATGGCCGAGAAGATGTTCTCGAAATACTTGATCAGCCAGGCGCCGATCGCCGGGCCGGTCAGCGTGCCGACGCCGCCCAGTATGGTCATCAGCACGACGTTGCCGGACTCGGTCCACTTCATGCGCTCGGCGCCCGCCAGCGGGTCGGTGACCGACAGCAGCGCCCCGGCGAGGCCGGCGAACATGCCGGAGATGACGAAGGCCGCCAGCATATAGGGCCGCGTGTCGAAGCCGGTATAGCTCATGCGCGTCTGGTTGGACTTGATGCCGCGCAGCGCCATGCCGAAGGGCGAGGCGAAGATCTTCTGCGAGACGTAGAAGGCCAGGACCAGCAGCAGCGCGCAGACATAGAAGCCGAAATAGCCGTTGGTCTCGATGCCGAACAGGCTGGGCGTCGGCAGGCCGGCGCCCTGGGCGCGCACGCCGAACAGCGTGTCGAGGAAACGCGGGTCGTCGCGCGCCAGCAGAAGCCCCGTCTCGCCATTGGTGATCGGGGTGAGCACCGAATAGGCGAGGCTGTAGCTCATCTGCGCGAAGGCGAGCGTGAGGATGGAGAAATAGATGCCGGAGCGCCGCAGGCTGAAATAGCCGATCAGCAGCGAAAACAGCCCCGCCACCACCACCGCCAGCACGACGGCGGGCAGGATGTCCATGGACAGGAGCTTGAACGACCACACCGCCGTGTAGGAGCCGACGCCGAGGAAGGCGGCGTGGCCGAAGGAGAGATAGCCGGTCAGCCCGAACAGGATGTTGAAGCCGATGGCGAAGATGGCGTAGATCGCGAACTTCTGCATCAGGCCGGGGTAGGCTGCGCCGAGCGGCGAGAGCCACAGCGGCATGGCCAGCACGACCAGCGCGAAGGCGGCCAAAGTGACGGTGTCCTTGCGGGAAAGTGTGAACATGGCGGGTCAGCTCTCCATCACGCCGCGGCGTCCCATCAGGCCGCGCGGCCGCACCAGCAGGATGACCACCGCCACCAGATAGATGATGACCTGGTCGATGCCGGGGACGAGGGACTTCACCTCGGTGATCGAGGCGAAGGATTGCAGGATGCCGAGCAGGAAGCCGGCGGCGACGGCGCCCGGCAGCGAGCCCATGCCGCCGACGACCACCACGACGAAGCTCAGCACGAGGAAATCCATGCCCAGGTGATAGTTGGGCGGCAGCAGCGGCGTGTACATGACGCCGGCCACGCCCGCGACCACGGCGGCCAAGCCGAAGACGATGGTGAAGCGGCGGTCGATGTCGATGCCAAGAATGCCCACCGTCTCGCGATCGGCCATGCCGGCGCGAACCACCATGCCGAAGGTGGTGAACTGCAGGAAGGCGAAGACGCCGCCGATCACCACGGCCGAGAACATCAGATAGATCAGCCGCCACCACGGATAGGTCAGCACATGCGCCTGCATGCCGAACCAGGAGCCGATGTCGGCGGCGCCCCGCAGGTCGGACGGCACGGGCTGCGGAACCGGATTGGCGCCGAAGAAGCTCTTGACGATCTCCTGCAGCACGATGGCCAGGCCGAAGGTCACCAGGATCTGCTCGGCGTGGCTGCGCTTGTAGAAATGCTTGATCAGCCCGCGCTCCATGGCGATGCCGATGACGAGCATGACCGGGACCGCGAGCAGGATGGAGATGGGCACGGAATAGTCCACCAGCACGGCGCCGAAATCGCCGAACCAGTTCTGCACCAGCGGCGTGCGCACCTCCAGCGGCGTGCCCCACGGGGAAAGCTGGTTCGGGTCGGTGGTGACCGTCTCCATGGTGATGAGATAGCGGAAGGTCACCGCGCAGAAGCAGCCGAGCATGAACAGGGCGCCGTGGGCGAAGTTGACGACACCGAGCGTGCCGAAGACGAGGGTCAGGCCAAGGGCGATCAGCGCATAGGCGCCGCCCTTGTCCAGCCCGTTGAGCAATTGGGCAAGAAACACGTTCATGGCTGTTCCCGCGCGGGCCGCGCCCGCGATGCTGTCGGATCGGGTGGCGGCCCGGTGCCATCGGGCACCGGGCCGCCCAGGCTTCAGGCTGCGATCAGCACTGGTTGGGCTCGTAGGGCCCGAGCTCGCCGCCGAAGATCGACGGGTCGTAGGTCACGGCCTCGCGCGAGGTGCGGCCGATGACGTTCAGGACGTCGAACTTGCTGGTCGGGCTCTGGTTGCCGCGCACCACCAGCACTTCCTTGAAGCACTGATGGTCGCTGTCGCGGTAGACCGTCGGGCCGTTGCCCATGCCGTCGAACTCATAGCCTTCCAGCGCCTTGATGACCTCCGGCGGATAGAAGGTGCCGGCGCGCTCGCAGGCGTCGGCATAGAGGATGGCCTGCACGTAGCCGGTGTGCGAGGACTGCGAAGGCGGCGCGCCATAGGCCTCGCCGTAGGACTTGGTGAAGGCCTTGGTGCCTTCGTCCTCCAGCGCCCAGTGCCAGTTGGAGGTGCCGATGATGCCCTTCACCGCCTCGCCGGCGCCGACGGCCATCAGCTCGGAGAACATCGGCACGATGATCTCGAAGTTCTTGCCGTTGGCCTGGCGGTCGCGCAGGCCGAACTGCACCGCCTGAGGCAGCGAGTTGACCATGTCGTGGCCGTAGTGGTTGAGGATGAGCACGTCCGCGCCGGAGTTCATCACCGGCGTCAGATATTGCGAATAGTCGCCCAGCCCGAGCGGCGTGCGCACGGTGGCCACGGTCTCCCAGCCGAGCGCCTCGGTGGCGTTCTTGATCGATTCTTCCTGCGTCCAGCCCCAGGTGTAGTCGGCGGTCAGGTGGTAGGCGCGGCGCTCCTTGCCATATTCCTCGGCCAGGATGGGCGCGATCGCCACGCCCGACTGGTAGGCGTTGAAGAAATGGCGGAAGCCGTAGCGGCGCTTGTCCTTGCCGGTGGTGTCGTTGGAGTGGGTAAGGCCCGCCATGTAGATGACGCCCTTTTCCTGGCACAGGCTCTGCACGGCGATGGCCTCGCCCGAGGTGACGGAGCCGGTGACCATGATTGCCCTGTCGCGCTCGATCATGCGGCGCGCGCCGTCGCGGGCGGCGTCGGTGTTGGTCTGGGTGTCGCCGGTGACGAACTCGACCTTCTTGCCGAGCACGCCGTTGCCCTTCAGCGCGACCGGCTTCAGCGTCTTGAGCAAGCCGCCGTCGCCCTCGCCGTTGATGTGCTTGACGGCAAGCTCGTAGCCCTTGAGCTGGTCGAGCCCTTCCTCCGCATAGGAGCCGGTCTGCGGCACGTTGAAGCCGAGGACCGCGCTGCCCCCGGCGGGGTTGTTGCAGAAGTCCTGCGCCCAGGCGCCCTTGCTGAACACCATCGGCGCGGCCAGCGTCGAGACCAGCCCGGCGCCGGCCCCCTTCAATACGGACCTTCTGTTCATCCGAAATTTCATGATTCTCTCCTCCTTGAGCGATGGCGGCTGCCATTCCTCCCTGGAGAAGTTTCCGCGAAAAGAAATATTCATCAATAACAAATTGATATTACTATATAAATTTGTAAATATCCGGAAAATTGTAAATCTGTTTCTGTCAATAATTGACAAAAAGGGAGAACCGCATGCCGCCGCACGCGCCCCCCATCGGCCTCAAGATCAAGCGCCGGCGCAAGCAGCTCGGCCTGTCGCAGGCGGGGCTGGCGCGCGCCGCCGGCATCTCGGCCAGCTATCTCAACCTGATCGAGAGCAACAAGCGCGCCATCGGCGGCAGCCTGCTGTTGCGGATCGCCGAGCGGCTGCAGATGGACATCGAGGAGCTGTCCGGCCGCGACGAGCAGCGCATGAGCCAGGCGATCGCCGAGATGGCGGCCGACCCGCTGCTCGCCCGCACCGGGCTGGGCCGGGCGGACGCGGCCGAGCTCGTCGCGCGCCACCCCGAAGCCGCGGCGGCGCTGGGCGTGCTCTACCGCGCCTATGCCGACGCCAATGCCGGCATGGAGGCCTATGCCAGCCGGCTGAAGTCCGACCCGTTCCTGTCGCAGACGCTGCACGAGGTGTTGAACCGGATCGCGGCCATGCGCTCCAGCGCCGAGATCCTGTTCTCCGTGCCCGACCTCGACGAGGCGGACCGCGGCCGCTTCACCGGCACGATGGCGCGCGAGGCCGGGCAGCTCACCGACACGGTGCGCAACCTGGCGTCCTATTTCGACGAATCCTCGTCGCGTACCAAGGCGGTCTCGCCGGCGCAGGAGGTGGACGAGGCGATCATCGCCAGCGACAACCACTATCCGGCCCTCGAAGAGGCGGCCGAGGAGCTGCGCCGCCGCATCGAGGCCTTCGGCGCCTTCGGCGAGGCCGCGATCGCGCAGGCGCTGGAGGCGGATTTCGGCATAGAATGCGCGCGCTGGCCCGAGCAGCACAGCGTCGCCTGGCGGCACCTGTTCGACCAGGAAGAGAAGAAACTGTGGTTCCGCGGTTCCACCACGGCGGCCACGCGGCAGTTCCAGATGTGCAGCGTCTACGCCTCGGCAGCGGCGCGGGAGACGATCGCCCACCAGTGCAGCCAGTCCGGGGTGGAAAGCGAGGAGGCCGGCCGCATCGCCCGGCGGGCGCTGTCCTCCTACGCCGCCGGCGCCATGATGATGCCCTACCGGCCGTTCCTGGCCGAGGCCGAGGAGCGCCGCTACGACATCGACCTGCTGTGCCATCTCTACGGCGCCAGCTTCGAGCAGGTCGCGCACAGGCTGGTCACGCTGCGCCGCAAGGGGGCGGAAGGGGTGCCGTTCGGCTTCCTGCGCGCCGATGCGGCGGGGCGGCTGACCAAGCGCTTTCCGCTGCCGGGGCTGATCCTGCCCGCCTCCGGCCATGGCTGCCTGCTATGGCCGGTCTACGACGCGTTTTCGGCCGGCGGCATCATCCGGCAGGTCTCCGAATTCACCAACGGCAACCGCTATCTGCTCATTGCCAAGGCCGTTCCCAAGCGGGTCTCGGCCTTCGGCGAACGGCCGCTGGTGTTCTCGCTGATGCTGGCCTGCGACATCCTGCATGCCGACCGCACCGTCTACGGACGCGGCCTCGACCTGGGGGGAGACGCGGTGCCGGTGGGGCCGGCCTGCCGCCTGTGCACCCGCCACGATTGCGGCCACCGCCAGGAGAACGCGCCGGCGGCCGGCGCGTGAAGGCGCGCCGCCAAGGATGCCACAGCTCGCTCAGGCCTCGGCCGGCTGCCGCAGCAGCGGCAGGGTGAGCCGGAAGCAGGCGCCCGGGCGCGGCATGTCGACCAGTTCCAGCCGCCCCTGCATCTTCTCCATGATCTTGTAGCTGATGTTCAGGCCGAGACCCAGCCCGCTGGTGGGCGCCGAGCCGGCGGCGCTGCGCCCCGCCCGCACGAACTTGTCGAATATGGTGCGGCGGAACTCCTCCGGGATGCCGGAGCCGTTGTCGGCGATGTCGACCACATAGTTGCCGCCCTCGATGCGCGATTCGATACGCACGCGCGGCGCCGGGGCGTCGTTGTGGGCGATGGCGTTGGCGATGACGTTGATGAACACCTGCGAGAGCCGGTCCGCGTCGGTCGAGACGACGCCCCGGGCGGCGCGAGGGCCGTTCTCGATGCGCATGCCCTTCTGCTGCGCCAGCGCCTCGCACACCGCGATCGCCCGGTCCAGCACCAGCTCGGCATCGACCGGCACGTTGTCCCAGCTTCGCTCCCCGTGCTCCAGCGCGTTGAGGTCCAGGATCTCGTCGAGCAGCCTTGTCAGCCTGACGCTCTCGCGGTGGATGGTGGAGACGAAGCGCTCGCGCGAGGCCGCGTTCAAATCGTTCTCCGTCAGCAGGATTTCGGAAAAGGAGCGGATCGAGGTCATGGGGGTGCGCACCTCGTGGCTGACCTGGGAGAGGAAATCGTCCTTCTGCCGGTGCAATTCGTGCAGCAGCGCGTTCGCCTCGCGCAGCTTCTGCGCCGTCTCGCGCAATTCCTGCGAGGTCTGCTCCAGCTCGTGGGAATATTCGATGACCTGCTGCGTCTCCCCGGCGATGCGCATCACCTCCTCCAGCGTGATGATGTCGCCCGCCACCACCTTGCTGAGCAGGATATGCGCCGACGCCGAACCGATCGAGCTGGCCAGCGCCCGCTCCAGCTCGGCAATGAAATCCGGGGAGGCCACGAAACTCTCGACGCCGTGGCTGCGCGGCACGTCGTACTCCTCGAAGAAGGCCTTGGCCCGCGTCCAGCCCAGCACGCGTTCGGCCACGAAGAACAGTTCCTCCGTCGTCACCGAGGCATGGATGAGGTGGGGCTGCGCGCCGGCGCCGCGCCTGAACACGTCCACGAACAGGGCCGCCTGGATGCGCTCCATGACGCCCTGCGAGGTGGTGAGCGACACGAATACCAGCGTCGTCACGTTGAAGAACAGGCTCCAGAACACGGAATGGACCAGCGGGTCGAGCCCCTCCATGCCGAACAGCGCTTCCGGCCGCAGCAGGCGGATGCCCCATGGCCCCTCGCGCATCAGCGCCGCCACCGTCTCGGCGCTGGTGCCGAAGGAGGGCAGGAACGAGGTCCAGGCCCAGACCACGAAGCCCGCCGATATGCCGGCGAAGGCGCCGCGCAGGGTTGCCTCGCGCCAGTAGAGCGCCGCGATCATCGCCGGCAGCAATTGCGCCACGCCGGCGAAGGAGATGAGGCCGATCTGCGCCAGCGCGTTGGAATCGCCGGCGAGCAGGAAATAGAGGAAGCCCAGCCCCAGCAGCGCCGCGATCGAGATCCTGCGGGCGCGCAGGAGAAGGCGCGCGATGCCGCGCTCGCCCGCCGCCTCCAGATTGCCGGAGTGCCGCAGCGCGATCGGCACGACGATATGGTTGGAGACCATGATCGACAGGGCGATGGAGGCGACGATGATCATGGAGGTGGCGCTGGAGAAGCCGCCGATGAACGCGAACAGGGCGAGCCAGTCGTGGCCGGCCGACATGGGCAGCGTGAGCACGAACATATCGGGGTTGGAGCCGGCCGGCATCGTGGCGAGCCCGTAGAGGGCGATGGGGGCGATGAACAGGCTCATCACCAGCATGTAGCCGGGAAAAGCCCAGCTCGCGGTGCGCAGGTGATCCTCGTTGGAGTTCTCCACCACCGTGATCTGGAACTGGCGCGGCAGGCAGATGACCGCGCAGGCCGACAGGAGCAGCACGGTCACCCAGCGGCTGCCGAAGGGGGCCTGCTCGTGGATGTCCAGGCCGGCCGCCACGGCGCGGTCGAAGACGGCGACCGGCCCGCCGCCCAGGCTGAAGACCACGAAGATGCCGACGGCGATGAGGGCCAGCAGCTTCACCACCGCCTCGAAGGCGATGGCGGCGACGACGCCGTGATGCTGCTCGCGCGCGTCCACGTTGCGCGTGCCGAACAGGATGGTGAAGCCGGCCATGCCGATGGCGACGCCGAGCGCGAGCTGCACGTCGTCGAGGCCGCCGCCGCTCTTGGCGAGCGAAACCGCCTGGATCGAGGTGGTGATGGCCTTGAGCTGGAGGGCGATGTAGGGCGTGATGGTGATGACGGCGATCAGCGTCACCAGCACCGCCAGATGGCTGGACTTGCCGAAGCGCGACGACAGCAGGTCCGCCACCGAGGTGATGCGCTGCGCGTGGCTGATGCGGATGAGCTTGCGCAGCACGAACCACCAACCGACGAAGACGAGCGTCGGCCCCATGTAGATGGCCATGAATTCCAGCCCGCTGCGCGCGGCGGTGCCGACCGCGCCGTAGAAGGTCCAGCTCGTGCAGTAGACCGAGATCGACAGCGTGTAGATGAAGGGCGATCGCAGGAAGCCGGCATCGCTGCGGCGGGCGCGCGCGTCGGACAGATAGGCCAGCAGGAACAGCAGTCCGACATAGGCGACCGCCGTCAGGATGACGAGGTCGGGGGACAGCATCAGCCGATCCCCGTCGGCCGCTCGTGCTCGGCGTGGCGCTCGGGGGCGGCCGAGGGCGCATCCGATTTCAGGCGGCGGGAAACCAGGAAGGCCGCCAGCACCAGCGCGAACCACACGAAGAACAGATAGAGCACTTCCAGCGGCAGGCCGAACAGCCGGCTGCGATGAGCGAACAGGTTGAGAAAGGCCGGCATGAGGAAGGCCGCGCCGAGCAGCGGCAGGATCAGCGTGGCCTCGGCCAGCTTCTTGCCGCCATTGCCGGGAACGGGCCCCGGTCCATGTCCATGGCCGGCCATGTCAGCCATCCGCCGCCGCGGCGGCCAGCAGGCGCCGCACCTCGTCCACCACCTCGCTGTTGGCATAGGGCTTGGTGATGAAGCCGTCGGCGCGCAATTCCTCGGCGAGCTGCCGGTCGTAGCGCTGGCCGCGCGCGGTCAGGATGAGCACGGGAATCCGGCCGATGGCGGGGTCGGAGCGGATGGCCTTGAGCACGTCGAGCCCACTCTTGCGCGGCAGCATGATGTCGAGCAGCAGCAGGCGCGGCCGCAGCCGCCCGACATCGGCCAGCGCCGTTTCGCCGTCGCGCGCGGCCGCGACGCTCCAGCCGTTGCGCCGCAGGATGAACTCCAGCGATTCCAGGATTGCCGGTTCGTCCTCGGCGATCAGAATGTCCAGCACGGCCCCTCCCGTTCAACGCGGCGCATTTCCCTGTCCGGGCTTTTTGCTGCGCCGCGTGCTTCCCGGTCTTGATGCGACCGATGTCGTCGTTGCGCATATTCAACCCGAAAACCGGCGGGGAAACAATGGTCCCGTCCCTCGCAAGGATGGCAGGAGCGGCAGTGCGGGCCGTACCGCAAGGCGCCGGGACGAATCCTTGTGGCCGGGCTTGCAATAAGATACTTTTTATATGATTCTTTTATCCGCGCCATCGCGGCGCTTCCGGCCACGCGCCGGACGCGCTAGGATTTTCATAAATCGGGACTTTCGCCATGCCCTTCAACGAGCGCTCCAGGCACATCACGCAAGGGGTGGCCCGCTCGCCCAACCGGGCCATGTATTATGCGCTCGGCTACGAGAAGGCCGACTTCGACAAGCCGATGATCGGCATCGCCAACGGCCATTCCACCATCACGCCCTGCAATGCCGGCCTGCAGCCGCTGGCCGACGCCGCGGCGGCGGCGATCAGGGCCGCCGGCGCCAATCCGCAGACATTCGGCACGCCGACCATTTCCGACGGCATGTCGATGGGCACGGAAGGCATGAAATATTCGCTGGTGTCGCGCGAGGTGATCGCGGACTGCGTCGAAACCTCGGTGCAGGGCCAATGGATGGACGGGGTGCTGGTGCTGGGCGGCTGCGACAAGAACATGCCGGGCGGCATGATCGGCATCCTGCGCGCCAACGCGCCGGCGATCTACGTCTATGGCGGCACCATCAAGCCCGGCCGCTGGAAGGGGCAGGACCTTTCCATCGTCTCGGCCTTCGAGGCTGTGGGCGCGTTCATGGCCGGCACCATGAGCGAGGAGGATTTCGAGGGCATCGAGCGCAACGCCTGCCCCACCACCGGCT
>DAOKZN010000022.1:0-1530 GCA_035325625.1 Mesorhizobium sp.
GCGCTCGGCCTGTCGCTGGTGTTCGGCGTCATGCGCATCGTCAACGTCGCCCATGGCGAATTCTTCATGCTGGGCGCGGTGCTGGCCTGGGCGGTGTCGAACGCGCTCGGCGGCCATCCGGCGCTCGGCTTCGCCGCCGCGCTGCTGGTCGCGCCGCTTCTCGTCGGCGGCGCCGCATGGCTGTCCGAGCGGCTAGTCCTGCGCCGGCTCAACTATGAGCCCGAAGCCACCATCGTCGCCACCATCGGCCTGCTCTACATCATCCAGCAGCTCGCCCTGAGCTTCTACGGGCCGGAGGCGCGCCCGGTGGCGCCGCCCTTCAGCTACCGCATCCTGCTGCCCTGGTTCGGCTATTCCGGCTACAAGCTGTTCGTCGTGGCGGCCTCGGCCGCGATCCTGCTCGGAGCCTGGCTGGTGCTGACCCGCACCCGCATCGGCCTCGTCATGCGCGCCACCCAGTACGACCGCGAGATCGCCCAGGCTTTCGCCATTCCCGTCGACCGGGTCTATGCCGGCGTCTTCGCGCTCGGCGCGGTGCTGGCCGCGCTCGCCGCCGTGCTCATCGTGCCGATCAGCCAGGCGCACTACCTGATGGGGCAGGATCCGCTCCTGATGTCCTTCATCGTCGTCATCATCGGCGGGCTGGGCTCGCTGCGCGGCACCATGGTGGCGGCCCTGCTGATCGGCCTGTCGGACGGCATCGTGTCGATGTTCTTCTCGCCGACCCTGGCGCGGATGATCGCCACGCTGCTGGTGGCGCTGGTGCTGGTGTTCCGCCCGCAGGGCCTGTTCGGGACGGCGCCGCGATGAACGAGACGCCGCCCGCACGGCTCTACGGCCTGCACCTTGCCGTGGTGCTTGCCCTGTTCGGCCTGAACTTCGTCCTGCCTGATTACCATCAGGGCCTGTTCTCGCGCATCATGGTGCTGGCGACCTTCGCCATGGGCTACAATCTGCTGTTCGGCTATTGCGGGCTGCTTTCGCTCGGCCATGCCATGTTCTTCGCCGCCGGGCTCTACGGTGCGGGGCTTGCCGTCGCCCATCTCGGCTGGGCCGTGCTGGCCGCCTTCGCCGCCGGCCTCGCCTGCGGGGCGCTGCTGTCGCTCGCCGTCGGCGTGCTGGCGCTGCGCACCTCCGGCGTCGCCTTCATGATCGTCACCATGATGTTCTCGCAGGTGCTGGCGCTCGCCATCCTCTATTTCGCGCCCTGGACCGGCGGCGACCAGGGGCTCGTGCTGCCGCAGCAGGCACGCGTGCTGAACCTCGGCTTCGCGGCCTTCGACCTCACCCATCCGGCCGTGCGCTACATGGCGGCGCTTTTCCTGTTCGCCGTGGTGCTGCTGGTCACGCTGGCCATCGTGCGCTCGCCCTGGGGGCGGGTGCTGGTCGCCATCCGCGAGAACGAGGAACGCACGAGTATGCTGGGCTACGATACCTTCGCCAGCAAGCTGGCGGCCGTCGTCGTGTCGGGCGTGGTCTGCGCCGCCGCCGGCGCGGCCTGGGCGCTGCTGTTCGGCTATGTCGGGGCGA
>DAOKZN010000022.1:1630-15097 GCA_035325625.1 Mesorhizobium sp.
GTCTGCGCCGCCGCCGGCGCGGCCTGGGCGCTGCTGTTCGGCTATGTCGGGGCGAACTTCGCCTCCGTGCAATATTCGATCCTGCCGCTTCTGTGGGTGCTGATGGGCGGTGCAGCCACCACGCTGGGCCCGCTCGTCGGCACGCTCGCCATGTACTACGTCATCGACATCGCCTCCAGCCACACCAGTGCGTGGCTGCTCATCGTCGGCGTGGCCCTCGTCCTTCTGGTGCTGTTCTTCCCGAAGGGCATACTGGGCGCGTTGCGCCGGCGCTGGCCGGGGTGGCTGCCATGACGCCCCTGTTGACGACCAGGGGGCTCACGCGCGGCTTCGGCGGGCTGCGCGCCGTCGACGGCGTCGATTTCGCCGTGCTGCCGGGCGAGATCCGCGCCATCATCGGGCCCAACGGCGCCGGCAAGACCACCTTCGTCAGCCTCGTCTGCGGCCGCATCCGGCCGTCCGCAGGTACGGTCGTCTTCGACGGCCAGGACATCACCGACATGCCGGCGCACCGGCGGGTGCGGCTCGGCATCGCCTACACCTTCCAGATCACCAGCGTGTACGCCAATCTCAGCGCCTACGACAATGTCGCGCTGCCGGTGCAGCGCACGCTGGCCGACGGCCGCGCCAAGGGCGCGCTGCACGCCGGCGTGATGGAGGCGCTGGCGCGTGTCGGCCTTGCCGACCGCGCGGCGATGCCGGCCGGCCAGCTTGCCTACGGCCACCAGCGCCTGCTGGAGGTGGCCATGGGGCTGGCGCTGAAGCCGCGGCTGCTCGTCCTCGACGAACCGACGCAGGGCCTGTCCGATGCCGAGATCGACGATTTTATCCCGCTCGTGCGGGAAATCGCGCGCACCGCGACCGTGCTCATCATCGAGCACAACATCCCGGTGGTCATGCAGCTTGCCGACCGCATCACCGTCTTCGAGGCCGGCAGGATCCTCGCCGAGGGGACGCCGGAACAGATCAGGCGCAACGTGGCCGTGCAGGAAGCCTATCTGGGGAGCGGGCATGGCTGAGGCGCTCGTCATTTCGGGGCTGGACTGCTTCTATGGCCGGGTGCAGGTGCTGCACGGGCTCGACCTCATTCTAGAGAAGGGCGAGGTGCTGTGCCTGCTCGGCCGCAACGGCGCCGGCAAGACCACGACGCTGAAGGCGATCATGGGGCTGGTGCCGGCCGCCGCCGGCTCCATCCGCCTCGGTGCCATGGAACTGACCGGCCTGCCCGCACACGAGGTGCCGAAGGCCGGCATCGCCTATGTGCCGCAGGGCCGGCGCCTCTTCGCCGAGATGACGGTGGCGGAGAACATCGAGATCGGCCTGATGGCGCGCGGCCGCGGCAAGGCGGTGCGCGAGCGCGTGCTGGACCTGTTCCCCCTGCTGCGGCAGCGGCTCAGGCAGCGCTCGGGCACGCTTTCCGGCGGCGAGCAGCAGATGCTGGCCATGGCCCGCGCGCTCTGCCTGGAGCCTGACGTGCTGCTGCTCGACGAACCCACCGAGGGGCTGATGCCGGCCATGATCCGCACCATCCGCGAGACGGTGTCGGCGCTGCGCGGGCAGGGCGTGTCGATCGTGCTGGTCGAGCAGCGCGTGGACGCCGTGCTGCCGGTGGCCGACCGTGTCGCCTTCATCGAGAACGGCCGCAACCGCGAGACGGTGCTGGTGGAGGTGCTGCGTGCCGACCCCTCGGCGGTGAAGCGCTATGTCGGGGTCGGCTGAAGCGTGCCGCAAAAGTACGCAGCGGTTTTGCGGTAATGATATGCGATAGAGCAGCGTTCACCCGAAGAAAAGCAGGCTCGACACGATGAAGATGGGGATCAGCACGATGCCCGACCATGCCATGTAGCCGAAGAAGCCGGGCATTTTCACGCCCTGGCTCCTGGCGATGGCATAGACCATGAAGTTGGGCGCGTTGCCGATATAGGTGTTGGCGCCCATGAACACCGCGCCCGCCGAGATCGCCGCCAGCGTGGTGGCGAATTCCGTCATCAGGTGCTGCGGGTCGCCGCCGGCCATCTCGAAGAACACCAGATAGGTCGGCGCGTTGTCGAGGAAGGAGGACAGCAGCCCCGTCAGCCAGAAATAGGCCAGGTCGTTGGGCTCGCCGGCGGGGGTGGAAACCAGCGCCACCAGCGGCGCCAATGCCCCGTCCGGGCCGGCCCGCAGGATCGCCACCACCGGCACGATGCATACGAAGATGCCGGCGAACAGCTTGGCCACCTCGGCGATCGGCCCCCAGTTGAAGCCGTTGGCGACGCGGTATTCCCGGCGCGACACGGCCAGCGACACGAAGGCGAGCGCCAGGATGATGACGTCGCGCACCAGGTTCTGCAATTCCAACTCGACGCCACTGACGGTCAGGCTCACGCCCGGCTTCCAGATCGCCGAAAGCAGGATGGCGCCGATCACGCCCGCCAGCAGCGGGATGTTGGGCAGGCCGCGGATGCGCACCCTGGAGTCCGGCGTCGGGTCCTTGATCTTGGGCAGGCCGGCCTCGCGCCTGTGCAGGACGATGTCGAGCGCCAGGAACGCGGCCAGCACCACGCCGCCCACGAACAGCGTGTCGGGCAGGATATGCACCGTGGTCCAGAAGAAGTCGACGCCGCGCAGGAAGCCGACGAACAGCGGCGGGTCGCCCAGCGGCGTCAGCGAGCCGCCGATATTGGACACCAGGAAGATGAAGAACACGACGACATGGGCGTTGAACGGCCGGTTGTCGTTGGCGCGGATCATCGGGCGGATCATGATCATCGAGGCGCCGGTGGTGCCGACCACGGAGGCGAGCAGCGCCCCGATCAGCAGCAGCGCCGCATTGGTGAGCGGCGTGCCGTGGATATTCCCGGCCACCAGAATGCCGCCCGAAATGGTGAACAGCGCAAACAGCAGGATGATGAAGGACATGTATTCGGTCAGCAGCGCGTGCAGCACCGCCTCCGTCGCCAGCGGGAAGCCGAACGCGGCCACCAGCGGCAGCACAACCAGCGCCGACCACAGGATGGTGATCTTGCCGTAGTGATGCTCCCAGATGCGGTGGAACAGCAGCGGGCCGGTGGCGATGGAAAGCAGCAGCCCGGCAAAGGGCAGCGCCCACCACAGCGACATCGCCGCGCCCGGCAGGCCGTGCGCCTCCGCCGCGGCGAAGGCCGGCCCGGCCAGCAGGATGCCGGAAAGCGCGCAGCAGGCCGTCGCCAGTTTCCTTGCAAATTTCACCGTAGTCCCTCCCTCCTGGGCGCCGCTGCCTGTCCGGCCATGGCGCCCGGCAATCGCCTGTCTTGCATGTTTTCTTGAGTTGCTAAAGCACGTCCCCGCGAAAGTGGGAACCGGTTTCGCGACAAAGACATGCGTAAGATCAAGAGCCTGAAGCGTACCGAGCGGATTTGGAGGATCGCGACATTCAGGCCAGCGTCACGCCGGTTTCGCGCATGCGCTCCTGCATGGCGGCCAGCGAGCCGCCCAGGTCGATGCCGCGGCACGCGTCGAGCCGCACCGTCACCGCAAAGCCCAGCTTCATCGCGTCGAGCGCCGAATAGGCCACGCAGAAATCGGTGGCCAGCCCCACCAGGGTGAGCGCGCCGATGCCGCGCTCGCGCAGGTAGCCCGCCAGCCCGGTCGGCGTCGTGCGGTCGTTCTCGAAGAAGGCCGAATAGCTGTCGATCGCGGGCCGGAAGCCCTTGCGGATGACCAGCTCGGCCTTGGTCCAGGCGAGGCCGGAGTGGAAATCGGCGCCCTTGCTGCCCTGGATGCAATGGTCCGGCCACAGCGTCTGCGGCCCATAGGGCATGTCCACCTGCTCGAAAGGCTTGCGGCCCGGATGGCTGGAGGCGAAGCTGGAATGGCCGGCCGGGTGCCAGTCCTGCGTCATCACCACATGATCGGCATGGCGGATCAGGTCGTTGACCAGCGGCACGATCTCGTCGCCGCCGTCCACCGCCAGCGCGCCGCCGGGGCAGAAGTCGTTCTGGAGGTCGATGACGATCAGCGCTTCCTCGGCCATGGGTCCTTCCTCTGCAAACGCGCGCCGGGCCGAACCGGGCGGACGCAGAACCTTGACCAGATGGCGCGGCGCGTCAACCTTTCCATTGTTGCGATCGTCCTGCCGGACGTCATTTGCGTGCCGTCGCGCAGTTCGCCTTTGACAACGGCCGGCGCCTTGCTATCATTTGTACACGAATGAATTTGCCGGTGCGCGCCGGCAATCTTCGTCGAGGCTCTCCTGAAGGAGGAGCGGGAGGCAGGCGTGATCCGTTACGCGAAACCCACCGTCCTGGACGACGCTCTCGGCCTCCTCGCCGGCGGCTCCTGGCGCATATTGGCGGGGGCGACCGACATCTATCCCGCACTCGGCAGCCGCCCCTTGCGCGAGGACATCCTCGACATAAACGGCCTTGCGGAACTGCGTGGCGTTGCAGAAACCCCGGTGCACTGGGTGATCGGCGCCCGCACCACCTGGGCCGACATCGCCCGCCATCCGTTGCCGGCCGCCTTCCGGGTCTTGCAGGAGGCCGCGCTGGAGGTCGGCTCGCGCCAGATCCAGAACGTCGCCACCGTAGCCGGCAACCTCTGCAACGCCTCCCCGGCCGCCGACGGCGTGCCGGCGCTGCTGGTGCTGGATGCGGAGGTGGAGCTGCGCTCGGCCGACGGCGTCCGCCGCCTGCCCGTCGAGAAATTCATCCTCGGCAACCGCCGCACCGCGCTCCTGCCGGGCGAGATGCTGACGGCGATCCGCGTGCCGAAGCGCGCGGCCACGGGCCGTTCTGCCTTCTTCAAGCTCGGTGCGCGCCGCTATCTCGTCATCTCCATCGCCATGGCCGCGGTGCGGCTCGTCGCCGAGCACGGCCGCATCGTGCAGGCGGCCGTCGCCGTCGGCTCCTGCTCGGCCGTTGCGGCGCGCCTGCGCGGCGTCGAGGCCGCGCTGTGCGGCCTGGAGCCGGGTGCCGCGCTTGCCGAAGCGGTGCGGTCGGCGCCAATGGACGAGTTGTCGCCCATCGACGACGTGCGCGCCACCGCCGCCTACCGGCTGGAAGCCGCGCGCGAGATCGTCGCGCGCGCGGTGCTTCTGGCCGCCGGCGCGGGCGGCCGCCGGGCGGCGGCATGAGCACGCCCCCCCTCGACGTCTCCTTCACGGCCAACGGTGCAGCCGTATCGCTGCGCGTGCCGCCGCTGCGCCGCCTGTCCTCGCTGCTGCGTGACGATCTGCGGCTGACCGGCACCAAGGTCGGCTGCGATGCCGGCGACTGCGGCGCCTGCACGGTGCTGATCGACGGCGCGCCCGCCTGCGCCTGCCTGGTTCCCGCCGCGTCGGTGGCAGGGGCGGAGGTGACGACGGTCGAGGGCCTGGCCGCCGGCCGCCTGTCGGCCTTGCAGGCGGCGTTTCTGGAACATGGCGCCGCCCAATGCGGCATCTGCACGCCGGGCTTCCTCGTTGCCGCGACCGCGCTGCTGGCAAAGACGCCGCACCCGGGCGAGGCCGAGGTGCAGGACGCGCTGGGCGGCGTGCTGTGCCGTTGCACCGGCTACCGCAAGATCGTCGCCGCGGTGATGGAGGCGGCACGGCGGATCGCTTCCGGCGAACCGGCGACGCCTTCCGGACAAGGCTTGGGGTCGGAGGGCGGCCTCGACCTGCGCCTGCCTGGTTGCGGCCGGGCGGTCGGAGCGTCCCCGGTGCGGCTCGACGGCGTCCCGAAGGTGGACGGGACGGAGAGGTTCGGCGGCGATTCCTTCCCGGCCGATGCGCTGGCCGTGCTGGCCGTGCGCTCGCCGCATCACCATGCCGCGTTTTCCTTCGGCGACCTCGACGGCTGGGCGAACGGCCGTGCGGGCGTGGCCGGCGTCTTCACCGCCGCCGACATTCCGGGAAGGAACCGCTTCGGCGTGATCGCGCCTTTCGCCGACCAGCCGGCGCTGGCCGAAGGCGTTGCTCGCTTCCGTGGCGAGGCGGTGGCGCTGGTCGCCTGCGAGCGCGAGGCGGCCTTCGATCTCGACCTGTCGGATTTTCCCGTCGAGTGGCGGCCCCTGCCGCATATGCTGGAGCCTGCCGAGGCCTTGGCCTCCGGGGCGACGCTTCTCCATCAGGCCCGGCAGGGCAATCTGCTGGTCGAAGGCTTCGTCGAGCGCGGCGATCCCGAAGGCGCGATCGCCGCCGCGGCCCATGTCGTCTCGGGCACGGTCGAGACCTCCTATGTCGAGCATGCCTATATCGAGCCGGAGGCCGGCTACGCCTATGTGGACGGCGACACACTGGTGGTCGTGGCCTGCACGCAGGCGCCCTACATGGACCGCGAGGATACCGCCACGGTCCTCGGCCTACCGCCGGACAGGGTGCGCATCGTGCCCACCGCCACCGGCGGCGGCTTCGGCTCCAAGCTCGATCTGTCGGTGCAGCCGCTCATCGGCTTGGTCGCGCTGAAAACCGGCCGCCCCGCCGCAATGGCGTATGGCCGCGCCGAATCCATGATGTCCACCACCAAGCGCCACCCGGCCTCCATGACGGCGCAAATGGCTGCGGACAAGGATGGTTTCGTTACCGGAATGATATTCGAAGGCACGTTCAACACCGGCGCCTATGCCAGTTGGGGGCCGACGGTGGCCAATCGCGTGCCGGTGCATGCCTCCGGCCCCTATGCGACGCCCGGCTATCGAGCCACGGCCCGCGCCATCCACACCAACGGCCCGATCTCGGGCGCCTTCCGCGGCTTCGGGGTGCCGCAGGCCACGATCATGCAGGAGATGCTGTATGACGAGCTGGCCGGCAAGCTGGGCCTCGACCGGCTCGACTTTCGTCTGCGCAACTGCCTTCGCGACGGTTCGGCGACGGTCACCGGGCAGCGGCTCGAAGCGGGCGTCGGCATCGGTGAATGCCTCTCGGTCCTGAAGCCCCATTGGGCGCGTGCGCTTGCCGAGGCCGAAGCGTTCAACGCAGCCGGCGGCGAGACGCGGCGTGGCATCGGCGTGGCCTCCTGCTGGTACGGCTGCGGCAATACCTCGCTGCCCAACCCGTCCACGGTCAAGCTCGGCATCTCGCCGGAGGGCGAGGTGGTGCTGCACCAGGGCGCGGTGGACATCGGCCAGGGCGCCAACACCGTTATCGCGCAGATCTGCGCCGATGCGCTCGGCGTGCCGCTGGAAAGGGTCAGGCTGCGCGGCGCCGACACCGCCATCACCCCGGATGCCGGCAAGACCTCGGCCTCGCGCCAGACCTTCGTCACCGGCAAGGCGGCGCAGAAGGCGGCGCTTGCCCTGCGCGACAAGATCCTGCGCTACGCCAATGTTTCCGGCAGGGCAGCGCTGGAGCTTGCGCCCGGCCTGCTGGCCATCCGCGAAGGCGAGGCGGTGCGCCGCGTTCCGATTGCGGTTCTGGCCGCCGATGGCGACGGCTTCGTCTTTTCCGCGCAGGAAAGCTACGACCCGCCGACGGCGCCGCTGGATGCGAAGGGGCAGGGCACGCCCTATGCGGTCTATGGCTATGGCGCGCAGATCGCCGAACTGGAGGTGGACCTGCGGCTCGGCACGGTCCGGCTGATCAAGATCACCGCCGCGCATGATGTCGGTCGGGCCGTCAACCCGCTGCTGGCCGAGGGCCAGGTCGAGGGCGGCATCGCGCAGGGCATTGGGCTGGCGCTGATGGAGGAATACATCCCCGGCCGCACCGAGAACCTGCACGATTATCTCATCCCCACCATCGGCGACGTGCCGCCGATCGAGACCATACTGGTGGAGGTTCCGGACCCGGAAGGCCCCTTCGGCGCCAAGGGGCTGGGCGAGCATGTGCTGATCCCCACCGCGCCGGCCATCCTCAACGCGATCCGCCATGCCACCGGCATCAGGCTGGCCAGGGTACCGGCAACGCCGGCGCGCATCCTGGCGGCGCTCAGGGAGAAGCGGTCATGAGCGAGCTTGCCGAGCGCTTCGATACCCACGACCCCGGCGAGAAGCGGGTGGCGGAAAAGATCCGCTGCGATGCCTGCCCGGTCATGTGCTACATCGCCGAGGGCCGCACCGGCGCCTGCGACCGCTACGGCAATGCCGGCGGCCGCATCGTGCGCACCGACCCGCTCGTGATCCTCGACCATGCCGCCGAGACGGGCGCGGCGGTGGTGCCCTTTCTGGCCGAGGGCGAGGCATGGAACGGCGAACTGGTCGCCCCCGGCCGCCGCTTCGTCTCCGGCATCGGCGCCGGCACCACCTATCCCGACTACAAGCCCGCCCCCTTCATCGTCGCCCAGGAGGTGGAGGGCGTCGACCTCGTCACCGTCGTCACGGAGGGCATCTTCTCCTATTGCGGGGTGAAGGTGAAGATCGACACCGACCGCCATATCGGGCCCGAAGCCGCCACGGTGCGGGCGCAGGGCGAGGCCGTCGGCCACGTCACCACCGCCGAATACGGCTCGCAGATGCTGTCGCTGGGCGGCGTGCACCACCTCACCGGCGGCTCCAAGGCCGAAGGCCGCGTCACCTGCGACACCCTGCTTGCGCTCTGCAACAAGCAGCCGGTGGAACTGACCGTCGACGGCGGGGCGACGCTGACCGTGCAGGCCGGCAAGCCGCCCGTCATCGACGGCAAGGCGGAAAGCCGCATGCGCGTGGGCTGCGGATCGGCCGCCATCGGCATGTTCGCCGCACAATGGCACGGCCTGGTGGACGAGGTGGTGGTGGTGGACGACCACATCACCGGCGTCGTCTCGGAGCACCAGGCCGGCAAGGTGCTCGGCTGGGAGGATACGGGGATAAGGATCGTCGGCCGCCGTTCCACGCCCGGCCGCTACTTCAAGGTCTCCGAGCCCGGCCTCGGCTGGGGCGGCACCGCCATCTCCGATCCTCTGTCCATCCTCGGCGAATGGAACCCGAAGAAGGGTGCGCGGCCCGGTCTCTCCCTGCTGATGGTGTCCACCACCGGCGAACAGTTTGCCTATTACGAGCTGGACGAGGCGCTGAGGCCGGTCGAAAAGCCGTTCCCGGAGCGGTTGCGCAAATCGGTGGACCTGATCGAGCAGAACTGCGAGCCGGCGCTGTGCACGGTTCTGTTCGTCGGCGGGGCGGGCGGTTCGCTTCGCGCCGGGGTGACGGAAAACCCGGTCAACCTGACGCGCTCCGTGCAGGGCCTGCAAACCTATGTGACGGTGGGCGGCGCCCCCGTCTATGTCTGGCCGGGCGGCGGCATCACCTTGATGGTCGATGTCTCGCGCGTGTCCGACAACGCCTTCGGCTACGTGCCGACGCCGGCCCTGGTGGCGCCGATCGAATTCACCCTGCGCCGCGACGACTATGTCCGCCTCGGCGGCTACGAAGCCCGGATCCGCAGCGTCGGGGACATCCTGGCCGGCGGCGGCGAATATCTCAATCCCCGGCGCGGCGCGCCCGCTCCGGCTGAAAATGCCTGGCCGCCGCTGGCGCAACTGCGCCGCGCGCCCCGGGGTGGGCAGGGGTCATGAACGGGCCGCAAGCCGCATGGCTGGCGGACGGCCGCCGCCTGCACCTCAACCATGGGCCGATCGACCTGATCGTGGAGGCGTTCGGCGCGGCCGCCGAGGTCGAAGCCGCATATGGCCAGGCCGTGGCGCGCTTCCGCACCATTCTGGCCGGGCTGGTGGACGAGCTGCCCGAGCTGCGCCGGCCGGCCGCCGCGCGCCCGCGCGCCTTCGCCGGGCCGACCGCGCGCCGCATGGAGGCGGCGGTGGCGCCGCTGGCCGGCTTCGCCTTCATTACCCCGATGGCGGCGGTGGCCGGCGCTGTCGCCGACGAGGTGCTGGCCGCCATGCTGGCCGGCCGCCGGCTGGAGCGCGCCTATGTCAATAATGGCGGCGATTGCGCGTTGCATCTGGCGCCGGACATGTCGATCACCCTGGCCGTTGCCGGCACCCGACACGGCTTCGCCGACCGCATCGCGATCCGTGCCGGCGATCCCGTGCGCGGCGTCGCCACCAGCGGCTGGCGCGGGCGCTCCTTCTCGCTCGGCATCGCCGATGCGGTCACCGTGCTTGCCCGCACCGGCGCGGAGGCCGACGCCGCCGCGACCCTCATCGCCAACGCCGTCGACCTGCCCGGCCACGCGGCGGTCGAAAGGCAGCCGGCCTGCGAACTGGCGCCGGACACGGATCTCGGCCCGCGCCTCGTCACCACGGGGGTCGGCCGGCTCGACGCTGCAGAGGTGGATGCGGCGCTGGCTGGCGGGCTTTCCGTGGCGGGCCATTTCAGGCGCCGCGGGCTGATCCGGGCGGCGGCGCTGTTCCTGAACGGCCGGAGCCGGGTCTGCGGCGACCTCGCCTTGCCCGGCGCCGCCTCGTCCGCTCCGCAAGCGCTGCCGTGCTTGCACGCTATTTCCCCTGAAAACACCATCGAGGAAACCACCCATGCCTGAATTTCCCGTCCGCAAGATCGCCGTCGTCACCGAGGAGATATTCCACGACGGCGGTCCGGCCCCTGGCCGGCCGCGCCGGCGGGCGGCGGCGCTGGCCGTTGTGGCAAATCCGTTTGCCGGCCGCTATGTCGAGGACCTGCAGCCCGCCATGGAGGACCTGAAGCCGCTGGGCCTCGCGCTGACCGACCGGCTGATCGCCGCCCTCGGCGGCGACGCGGCGCAGATCGACGGCTACGGCAAGGGCGCCATAGTCGGCACCGCCGGCGAGGTCGAGCACGGCGCGCTGTGGCACGTGCCGGGCGGCTATGCGATGCGCGAGCGGCTGGGCCAGGCCAAGGCCATCGTGCCTTCGGCCATGAAGGTCGGCGCCTTCGGCTCGCGTCTCGACGTGCCGCTGGGCCATATCAACGCCGCCTATGTGCGCAGCCATTTCGACGCCTTCGAGGTGGGGCTGAGCGACGGTCCGCGCCCGGACGAGATCCTGTTTTGCCTAGCCATGAGCTGCGGCCCGCGCATCCACGACCGCATGGGCGGCCTTGCCGTGGCGGACATCAAGGTCTGGGACGGCCAGCGATGAGCGGGAAGGAGGGCCTGCTGGAGCTTGCCGATGTGCAGGAGCCGGAAGGCGCCTACCATTTGCAGGATCAGGTCGGCTTTCTGCTGCGCAAGGCCAACCAGCGCCACCTCGCCATCTTCGCCGCCCGCATTTCCGACCTGACGCCGCCGCAATTCGCCGTGCTGGCCAAGCTGCATGAGGTGGGCGATACCTCGCAGAACCAGCTCGGCAATCTGGTGGCCATGGACGCCGCGACGGTGAAGGGCGTGATCGACCGCCTCAAGGCGCGCGGGTTGGTCGGGATCGGCCGCCACGAGGCCGATCGGCGCCGGCTGCTGGTCAGCCTGACGGCCGAGGGCCGGGCCGTGGTGGAGCGGCTGTTCGCGCCCGCCCGCGCGGTCAGCCGCGAGACCTTGGCACCGCTCAGCCCGCGCGAGGCTTCCACGCTGGTGAGGCTGCTGGCCAGGATTTCCTGACCCGGCGCTTACTGTGCGTCTGAGCCGGCCGGCTCCGCGCCGACGATCCTGTTCCTGCCCAGCTCCTTCGCCCGGTAAAGGGCGTTGTCGGCCGCCTGCAGCAATTCCCGGAATGTTGCCGCATGGCCGGGGAAGATGGCTATGCCGATGCTGACCGTGACCGGCCGCTCCAGCCCGGCATGGCGGCTTTCGGATACCGCGATCCGGATGCGCTCGGCCAGGGCCATCGCGCCCGGAGACGTCTGGGGGCACAGCAGCGCAAATTCCTCTCCGCCATAGCGGAACAGTTCGTCGACCTCGCGCTTGCAGGCCGAGATCGTCTCCACCACCTTGAGGATGACCTCGTCCCCAACGATATGGCCGTGGCTGTCGTTGATCGCCTTGAAGTGGTCGATGTCGATCATCATCAGGCTGAGCGGTTCGCCGGATCGTGAAGCGGCATCGAGCATCGATGGCCCCTTCACGTCGAATTGCCCGCGGTCCTGAAGCCCCGTCAGCGCGTCCTTGCCGACGCGTTCGGCCAGCTTTTCGTAGCGATGCCGGTAGGTGAGGCGGTCGAAGACATCGGCGGCGCCGCGCGAGCGCACCGGAAGCGGCTCGCGCTCGAAGAGGCGAAGATAGATGGTGAGCGCGAGGCTGAAGAAGGCGGCTGCGGCCACCTTTGCGATCCATCCGCCGTAGAATGCGGTCACCGGCACGCCCGCCAGCAGGTGCAGGCCGGCATAGAAGAAGGCCTGGTCGAAGGTCAGCACCAGCGCCAGGCTGATGAAAATCCGGCCGGGAACGGTGTTCGTCACCATCTTCCCCAGCCTTTCGTAGAGGATCACCAGGCCGATCAGGTCGACGAAAAGCAGGACGGTGCCCCAGACCATGAGCAGGCCCATCTGGTCGACGAAGCGAAGGTCCGGATTGTAGCCGGGCAGGCTTGCCGGGTCGCTGTAGATGCGCAGTATGAGCCCGAGCGCGATCATCAGCACGTTGCCGGCCAGAAGGCCATAGATCGGCTGGCGCATCACCTCGGCGTCTTCCTTGATGTAGAGCAGCAGGAAGAAGGCGAGCTTGCCGGCGAACATCACGGTGGACCCGGGCGAGACCAGGCCGAAGGGCAGGGCGATGAAGAACGTCGCCGCCAGATAGGTCTCCAGGAAATGCATCGTGCCGAGAAGGCAGAAGAACACCCCGAGCCCGATCTGGCGCCTGGCCCGGAAGATGGTCCCCATCACGGTGAAGAAGATTATGCCCTGCGCAAGCAGGGCGAGGAAACCGAGCATGCCGTCAAGCCCTTGCCTGTATGTCGACCTGGACGATCCCTAAACGGTTGCCACTCGCGCATCAATGCGGTTGCGAGGCCGGCACCGCCGCTCTTTCAGATCCCCTGCGGGGCCTGGTGGCTCTAGATCGTTTCACGGAAACGCCGAAACGATCCATCTTTTTGTTTCTACGCAATTCCGGACGGAAAACCGTTTCACACTTTTCCTGGAATTGCTCTAGCGGCCCAGGTTCAGCGCCACGGCGGCGCGGATGAGCGCCCTCAGCGCCTCTTCGTCGACCTCGTCGCCTTCGTGGAAGTCGATGGCACGCCGGGTGTTGCCCTCGAGGCTGGAGTTGAAGAGACCGGAAGGATCGTCCAGCGAGGCACCCTTGGCGAAGGTCATCTTCACGACCTTCCTGTAGGTCTCGCCGGTGCAGATTATTCCGGCGTGCGACCACACCGGAACGCCTCTCCACTTCCACTCCTCGACCACTTCGGGGTCCGCCTGCCTGATGATAGCCCGGAGCCGGGCCAGCATCTGGCCTCGCCAATCGCCCAGTTCGCTGATCCTCGCATCGATCAGCCCAGACGCGGAACCTGCTTCTTTTCCCGCCATCGGACCGGCCTCCTTCAGGTATCTCCCGGCCCTGTGGCCAAGGCCGGGGAGTGAGCCTCTAGAGCAATTCCAGGAAAACCGGGAACCGGATTTCCGTCCGGAATTGCGTAAAAACAACAAGATAGAGCGTTTTCGCGATTCGGAGAAAAGCGGAAACGCTCTAGCGCCTTTCGCGGTCGTATGAAAACATAAACTGGATTGCCATGCACGAGA
>DAOKZN010000023.1:0-15042 GCA_035325625.1 Mesorhizobium sp.
CGCTGGCCTTCGGCTCCATCCTGCTCGACGGCAACCCGGTGCGCCTGTCCGGCCAGGATTCGGAACGCGGCACCTTCTCGCAGCGCCATTCCGTGCTCTACGACCAGCGCGACGAGACCCGCTACATCCCGCTCAACAACCTGTCGGCGGCGCAGGCGCCCTACGAGGTCATCAACTCGATGCTGTCCGAGGAGGCCGTGCTCGGCTTCGAATACGGCTACAGCCTCGCCGACCCCAAGGCGCTGACGCTGTGGGAGGCCCAGTTCGGCGACTTCGCCAACGGCGCCCAGGTGGTGTTCGACCAGTTCATCTCGTCGGGCGAGCGCAAGTGGCTGCGCATGTCGGGCCTCGTCTGCCTGCTGCCGCATGGCTATGAAGGGCAGGGGCCGGAGCACTCCTCGGCGCGTCTGGAGCGGTTCCTGCAATTGTGCGCCGAAGACAACATGCAGGTCGCCTACTGCACCACGCCGGCCAACTATTTCCACAGCCTGCGCCGGCAGCTGAAGCGCGATTTCCGCAAGCCGCTGATCCTGATGACGCCGAAATCGCTGCTGCGCCACAAGCGGGCTGTGTCGACCATTGCCGAGATGTCGGGCGAATCGTCCTTCCACCGGCTTTTGTGGGACGACGCCCAGCTCCTGGCCGACCAGCCGATCAAGCTGGTGAAGGATTCCAAGATCCGCCGCGTCGTCCTGTGCTCCGGCAAGGTCTATTACGACCTCTACGAGGAGCGCGAGAAGCGCGGCGTCAACGACATCTACCTGCTGCGCGTCGAGCAGCTCTACCCGTTCCCGGCCAAGGCGCTGATCACCGAACTGTCGCGGTTCCGCAACGCCGAGATGGTCTGGTGCCAGGAGGAGCCCAAGAACATGGGTGCCTGGTCGTTCATCGACCCCTATCTGGAATGGGTTCTGGCTCATATCGACGCCAAGCACCAGCGCGTGCGCTACACCGGCCGCCCGGCCGCCGCCTCGCCGGCGACGGGCCTGATGTCCAAGCATCTGGCGCAACTTGCCGCGCTGCTCGAAGATGCACTCGGCGAATAGTTTTCAAGAGGAACGGAAGCGACCCATGGCCACCGAAATCAAGGTTCCCACCCTCGGCGAATCCGTTACCGAGGCAACCGTCGGCAAGTGGTTCAAGAAGGTGGGCGAGCCGATCGCCGCCGACGAGCCGCTGGTCGAGCTCGAAACCGACAAGGTGACGATCGAGGTGCCTTCGCCGGCCGCCGGCACGCTGGGCGAGATCACCGTGCAGGAAGGCGAGACCGTGGGCGTCGGCGCCATTCTCGGCACGCTCGTGGAAGGCGCGGGCAAGGCCGCGCCGCAGCCCCGCCAGGACACGGCCGTGGCGCAGGCTTCCGCGCCCACCGCGGCCTCCACCACCAGGGAGGCTGCCGCGCAGACGGCGAAGATCGCGGGCGAAGGCCCGCTCGAGGAGCGCACGATGCCGCCGGCGCCCGCCGCCGCCAAGCTACTGGCCGAGGCGAACCTCTCCGTCGATCAGGTCGTCGGTTCAGGCAAGCGCGGCCAGGTGCTGAAGGGCGACGTGCTGGACGCGCTGGCGCAAGGCGCGCCCTCGCAGCCGGCAGAGACGCCGAAGGCCGCACCCGCGCCCGCTCCGGTGGCCGTGCGGGCGCCGTCGTCGGCCGAGGATACCCCGCGCGAGGAGCGCATGCGCATGACCAAGCTGCGCCAGACCATCGCGCGCCGCCTGAAGGAAGCGCAGAGCACCGCCGCCATGCTCACCACCTTCAACGAGGTGGACATGAAGGGCGTGATGGACCTGCGCGCCAGATACAAGGACGTGTTCGAGAAGAAGCACGGCGTGAAGCTGGGCTTCATGGGCTTCTTCACCAAGGCCGTGACCCATGCGCTGAAGGAGATCCCGGCGGTCAACGCCGAGATCGACGGCACCGACATCATCTACAAGAACTACGCCCATATCGGCGTGGCCGTGGGCACCGACAAGGGCCTCGTGGTGCCGGTGGTGCGCAATGCCGACGTCATGTCCATTGCCGAGATCGAGAAGGAGATCGGCCGCCTCGGCCTCGCCGCCCGCGACGGCAAGCTTTCCGTCGCCGACATGCAGGGCGGCACCTTCACCATCTCCAATGGCGGCGTCTACGGCTCGCTGATGTCCACGCCGATCCTGAACGCCCCGCAGTCGGGCATTCTCGGCATGCACAAGATCCAGGAGCGGCCGGTGGTGGTCGGCGGCCAGATCGTCATCCGCCCGATGATGTATCTGGCGCTCTCCTACGACCACCGCATCGTCGACGGCAAGGAAGCGGTGACCTTCCTGGTGCGCGTCAAGGAAAGCCTGGAGGACCCGGAACGCCTGGTTCTGGACCTTTGACGGAGCGGCCTTGCGCAGGCCCGTGAGACGCTGAACAGACGGCCGGCCCGGTCCGCCGGAGCCGGCCTTCGACGTAGAGAGGGATGACGAGATGGCTTATGACGTGGTGGTGATCGGCTCCGGCCCGGGCGGCTATGTGTGCGCCATCAAGGCGGCGCAGCTCGGCCTGAAGGTCGCCGTGATCGAGAAGCGGGAGACCTTCGGCGGCACCTGCCTCAACATCGGCTGCATTCCCTCCAAGGCGCTGCTGCACGCCTCGGAGATGTTCGCCGAGGCCGGGCATTCCTTCGATGCGCTGGGCGTCGAGGTGCAGCCCAGGCTCAACCTGAAGAAGATGATGGCGCACAAGGACGCCACCGTGGCGGCCAATGTCGCCGGCGTCGCCTTCCTGTTCAAGAAGAACAAGATCGACACCTTCCGCGGCACCGGCAGGATCGTTGCCGCCGGCAAGGTGGCCGTGACCGGCGAGGACGGCAAGGTGCAGGAGGTCGAGGCGAAGAACATCGTCATCGCCACCGGCTCCGAGGTTGCCGGCATTCCCGGCGTCAAGGTCGATTTCGACGAGAAGACGATCGTCTCCTCCACCGGCGCGCTGTCGCTGGAAAAGGTTCCCGGCCATCTGGTCGTGGTCGGCGGCGGCGTCATCGGGCTGGAGCTGGGCTCGGTGTGGGCTCGGCTCGGCGCCAGGGTCACGGTGGTGGAATTCCTCGATTCCATCCTCGGCGGCATGGACGGCGAGGTGGCCAAGCAGTTCCAGCGCCTGCTGGCCAAGCAGGGCTTCGAATTCAGGCTCGGCGCCAAGGTCACCGGCGTGGCCAAGGCGAAGAAGGGCGCTGCCGTCACCTTCGAGCCGGTGAAGGGCGGCGATGCGGAAACCGTCGAGGCCGACGTGGTGCTGGTGGCCACGGGGCGCCGCGCCTATGCCGACGAACTCGGCCTGAAGGAGGCGGGCGTGGAAACGGACGAGCGCGGCCGTGTGCGGACCGACGCGCATCTCTCCACCAATGTGCCCGGCATCTGGGCGATCGGCGACGTGGTGGCCGGGCCGATGCTGGCCCACAAGGCCGAGGACGAGGGCGTGGCCGTGGCCGAGCGCATCGCCGGCCAGGCAGGCCATGTCAACTACGGCGTCATCCCCAGCGTGGTCTATACGAGCCCGGAGGTGGCTTCCGTCGGCAGGACCGAGGAGGAGCTGAAGAAGGCCGGCATCGACTACAAGGTCGGCAAGTTCCCCTTCACCGCCAACGGCCGGGCGCGCGCCATGCTGCATACGGACGGCTTCGTGAAGATCCTGGCCGACAAGAAGACGGACAAGGTGCTGGGCGCCCACATCGTCGGCTTCGGCGCCGGCGAGATGATCCACGAGGCGGCGGTGCTGATGGAGTTCGGCGGCTCGGCCGAGGATCTCGCCCGCACCTGCCACGCGCATCCGACCATGTCGGAAGCGGTGAAGGAAGCGGCGCTCGCCGCCTTCTTCAAGCCGATCCATATCTGATCCCGTCCGGCGCGTCGCCGGGCGGGCGTTCCGCCGGGCAGCCCGGCGCGGAAAGCTCTGGCAGGAGGTCCGCCGTCGAGGCGGGCCTCCTGTCGTTCATTGGCCCTGTTGCGCCGGCCCTATTGCGCCGGCTGCGCGGGTGCCGGTGCCGGCTGTGCCGGGGCGGTCTCTGCCGGCGGCTGTTCAGGCTGCATCGTGGGGGCCTCCGCCGGCGGGGCTGGCTGGGCAGGGGCCGAGGGCTCTGCCGGGGCCGATTGCATCGGCGCCGCCGGTTCGGTCGGTGCGGGCGCCGGGGTGGATTGGCCGGCGGCCGGCTGCTCGGGGGGCGGGGCCTCCGTCGCGCTGCGCCCGAAGATGTAGTAGGCGACGATGGCCAGGACGAGCACCACCAGCAGGATCAGCCAGGTGCTGCCGCTTCCGCGCGCCTGCGCGGGAATGGGGTCGTCGACACGCGGGTCCGTGCCGGGCGGCGCGGGTATGGGATTGAGCGGGTCCGTCAGGCGCGGGTCGTTCGGATCCGGACGGTTGGGATGGGTCGCCATGAGGTCCTCCATGGAATGAACGGCATCGATCAGCACCCATCAACGCTTGATTGTGCGATCCGGTTTCAATCCATGGGAGCAAAAGGGCAAAATGAGTCCACCCGGGGGCGCTGCACGCCCCCGGAAACATCGCCGGCAAAGGGGAAATGTGTCAGTCGGCGACGTTTTGGGCCGGCTGCTGCGCGGTCGGCGCCTTGTAGGGCAGTACCGTCTTGGCGTCCGGCACGGACATCGGCACGGCCTTGTCCGCGCTCACGCTGGCGACCACGGTGCTGTCGACCTTGGCGTCCTGCGCGGTGCGCAGGAACTCGCAGGCGTGGACGGCCGATATCGAGAGGCCGAGCGATGCGGCCACGATCAGTGCTTTCGTCATCCTTTCCTCCTTCTCGCTCTGGTCAGGTGAAGCGGAAGGATAGCAAAGGCGGGGCCCCGAGGAAAATCACTCTTTCGGCAGGCCGTCGATCGAAACGGTGGCGGCGGCAGACGGCAGACTGGCAGGCTGCGAAAGCTGCGGCGCGGCGTCCGCCTCCCGGGCGGCCATCAGCGCCACCAGGAGGAAGCAGAGGAAGAACAGCACGTTGAGCAGGACGAGCGTCTTGAGCGACAGGAGTGCCGCGCGATCTGCCATGGCCATGATGCGTCTCATGCCGCATGCTCTAGCCACAAAAGGCGGCCAAACGGTTAACCTCTGGCGTGAAATTGTCGGCATCCGCCCGCCGGCACCCGCTCAGGCGCGCGGGTGGGCAGATTCGTAGATCTCGAGCAGCCGGGCGGTGTCCACGCCCGTATAGATCTGCGTGGTGGACAGGCTGGCGTGGCCGAGCAGTTCCTGGATGGTGCGCAGGTCGCCGCCGCGCCCCAGAAGATGCGTGGCGAAGGAGTGGCGCAGCGCGTGCGGCGTGGCCGTGTCGGGCAGGTTCAGCGCCGAGCGCAGCTTCGCCATCTCTCGCTGCACGATGGCGGGGTTGAGAGCGCCGCCGCGCGCGCCGCGAAACAGCGGCTCGCCCCCTCCGAGATGATAGGGGCAGAGCCGGCGATATTCGGCCACGGCCTGGAAGGCCACCGGCAGCACCGGCACCAGCCGCGTCTTGCCGCCCTTGCCGGTGACGCGCAGCACTTTCTCTGCGGTCGAGGCGAGGTCGCCGCCGTCGAGGCCGAGCGCTTCGGAGATGCGCAGCCCGCAGCCGTAGAGCAGCGTCAGCACCGCCGCGTTGCGCGCCGCGATCCACGGCTCCTCGGCCAGCTGTTCGTCGGCCGAGACGACGCGCCGCGCGTCCGGCGCCGTCAGCGGCTTGGGCAGCGATTTCGGCTGCCTGGGTGCGCGCAGGGCCGCCGCGCCGGCCGCGTTGGCCAGGCCGCGCCGTTCGAGAAAGCGCAGCAGCGAACGCACGCCGGCAAGCCCGCGGCCCAGCGTGCGCGCCCCGGCGCCTTCTGAGCGCCGGCTGGCCAGGAAGGCGCGCAGGTCTGCCGGCCTGAGGTCGGCGATGTCGGCCATGCCGGGCGCCCCGCCGCAATGTCCGGTCAGGAACTGCAGGAACTGGCGCGTGTCGCGCTCATAGGCTTCGACCGTCAGCGCCGAGAGCCGGCGTTCGCCCGCCAGCGCCTTCAGCCAGCTTTCGCGCGCCGCCTGCAGGTCGGGCTTGGCGGAAATGAGGAATTCCTGCATTGGCAGTCGATACCCGTTTGAACTAAGTCAGTATCGACTTGCCCGGTTAGCAGGCGGTGAAGCGAAGCGATGCCAAAACCCGAAAATCCGATCCAGATGGCCGTCATCGGTGCCGCGCACGGCATCAGGGGCGAACTGCGCGTGAAAACCTTCACCGGCGATCCGCTGGCGCTGGCTGATTACGGGCCGCTCCATGCGAAAGACGGCCGCGCCTTCGAGATTGCCGACATCCGCCCGGCCGGCACGGTGGTGATCGTGCGCTTCAAGGGCGTGGACGACCGCAGCGCGGCCGAGGCGCTGACCGGCACGGAGCTGTTCGTCGACCGTTCGGTCCTGCCCGACGAGGAGGAGGATGAGTTCTACCATGCCGATCTCGTCGGGCTGGCGGTGAAGGACGAGAAGGGCGCCGTGATCGGCAAGGTCGCGGCGGTGCAGAATTTCGGCGGCGGCGACATCCTCGACCTGACGCTGGGTGGCCGCAAGGGCGTGCTTATCCCCTTCTCCAAGGCGGCCGTGCCGGAAGTCGCGGTCGCCGGCGGCTATATCCGTATCGACCCGGTCGCCGCCGGGCTGGTGGAGGGCGAGGAGGCCGGCCCCGATCCCGAGGGTTTCGACATCCGCAAGAGCCGCCCGCGCGGGCCGAAGGATGCCGGAGGCAACCGGTGACGTTCAGGGCTTCGGTGCTGACGCTCTATCCGGAGATGTTTCCCGGCGCGCTCGGCCTGTCGCTGGCCGGCAAGGCGCTGGAGGCGGGAACATGGTCGCTGGAGGCGGTCCAGATCCGCGATTTCGCCACCGACCGCCACCGCACGGTGGACGACACGCCGGCCGGCGGCGGCGCCGGCATGGTGATGCGCGCCGACGTGCTGGCGCGCGCCATCGACCACGCCTCGCCACCCGGCGATCCGCGTCCGCGCCTGCTGATGAGCCCGCGCGGCAAGCCGCTCACGCAGGCGAGGGTGCGCGAGCTTGCCGCCGGGCCCGGCGCCGTCATCCTGTGCGGGCGCTTCGAGGGCGTCGACCAGCGCGTCATCGAGGCGCGCGGCCTGGAGGAGGTCTCGATCGGCGATTTCATCCTGTCGGGCGGCGAGCCGGCCGCGCTGGTGCTGCTCGACGCCGTGGTGCGGCTGCTGCCCGGCGTGATGGGCAACGAGCGCTCCGGCGAAGAGGAAAGCTTCGAGAACGGGCTGCTGGAGCACCCGCACTATACCCGCCCGCAGGAGTTCGAGGGGCGGCCGATCCCCGAGGTGCTGGTATCGGGCAACCATGCCAGGATCGCGGCCTGGCGGCGGGAGCAGGCGGAGCGGCTGACGGCGGAGCGGCGGCCGGACCTGCTTTCGCCGGATCAGCCCCGCACGAAATAATAGAGCGCCAGCAGCAGGCCGACCGCCACGACGAAGCCGCGCAGGATGGGCTGCGGCACGCGCCGGGCCAGCCACACGCCGCCATAGCCGCCCAGCGCCACGCCCGGCACCATGGCCGCCGCCTGCGGCCAGGCCACCACGCCGCCCGAGACGAAGACGAGGATCGCCACCGCCGCGATGACGATGGACAGCATGTTCTTCAGCGCGTTGAGCTTGTGGTAGTCGCCGTTCTCGGTCAGGCCCAGCGTGGCCAGCATCATCACCCCCATGCCCGCGCCGAAGAAGCCGCCATAGATGGAGGTGCAGAACTGCACGATCGACGCGACGAGCGAGCCGGTGCGCGGCTCGGCGCCGGGCTTCGGTTTCGGCTTCAGCCACGGGCCGGCGGCGAACAGGGCGGTCGCCGAGATCAGCAGCCACGGCACCAGCGCCCGGAAGGAGGGATTGGACAGCGATAGCAGGATGAGCGCGCCCGCGAGAGCCCCGGCCGCCGAGATCAGGCAGAGCAGCAGCGCCCCGCGCCACATGTGGCGGATGTCGCTCCAATAGGCCAGCGTCGAGGTGATGTAGCCGGGGAACTGCGCAACCGAGGAGGTGGCGTTCGCGGTGATCGGCAGCGAGCCGGTCAGGGTCAGCGCCCCGAAGGTGAGGAAGGTTCCGCCGCCCGCGACCGCGTTGACCGCGCCCGAAAGCACGCCCGCCAGGAACAGCGTGACCGCGTCGAGAAAGCCCATTGCCACCCCCCGGATGAAAAAGCCGTTCCGGCTGTAGAAAGCCCTTGCCCTTCGCGCAAGGCCAAAGCGAGGATGCGCGGCCGCAAATAAAGCCGCCGCAAGGCGTGACATATGCAGCAAATTGCGCTATGTGGCCGCCGAACCTGCTGGAGGATTCCGGCAGGACCCGTCAACAATGACGGTGTAGTCGCCCCTGTCCGATGCCGGCCGGCAAAGGACATAGCCGAGCGGTCCCCGGGGTTTCGATCCCGCGAACTGCAAGGCGAGCGTCGGGCGCTCTGGCTGTCGGAAGAACAAGAAGTGGATTTTTGAGATGGATCTCATCCGTCAGCTCGAGGCCGAGCAGGCCGCCAAGATCGAAGCCAAGCGCAAGCTTCCCGAATTCCAGCCCGGCGACACCGTGCGCGTCAACGTGCGCGTCACCGAAGGTTCGCGCACCCGCGTGCAGGCCTATGAGGGCGTCGTCATCGCCCGCTCCGGCTCCGGCTTCCAGGAGAATTTCACCGTCCGCAAGATTTCCTATGGCGAGGGCGTGGAGCGCGTGTTCCCGGTCTATTCGCCGATGGTCGAGGGCGTCGAGATCGTGCGCCGCGGCAAGGTGCGCCGCGCCAAGCTCTATTACCTGCGCGACCGCCGCGGCAAGTCGGCCCGCATCTCGGAGAACACCGGCGTGCGTGCGCGCCGCCTGAACGAGGCCGAGCGCGACGCGCTGAACGCCGAGCGGGCCCGCATCGAGGCCGAGAAGGTGGCCGCCGCCGAGGCGCTGGCAGCCGAGAAGGCCGCCCAGGACGCCGCCGAGAAGGCTGCTGCCGAGAAGGCCGCCGAATAAGCCCGGCGTAAAGTTTTCCCAAAAAGGCGGCTTCGGCCGCCTTTTTTCATGCGCATTCGGCGCCGGCGGCGCATTGCGCCGTCTTGCAAGGCGCCTGCCGGCGGCTAAAGTCGGTGCGATCTTTGCCGGCCGGCCGGTCCGGCTGTCCATTCACCGGGGAGTTAGCCATGACCAGAACGAAACTGCTGCTGACGGCCCTTGCCGTGCTGCTGCTCGCGCCGCTCGCCGCCTTCGCGCAGAACCTGCCGGACCTGGCCGGCCGCAAGGTGGTGGTGGTGACGGAAAACGCCTATCCGCCGCTGCAGTTCGTCGACCCCAAGACCGGCAAGCAGATCGGCTGGGAATATGACGCGATGGACGAGATCGCCAGGCGGCTCAACTTCCAGGTCGAGTACCAGAACACCTCCTGGGACGCGATGATACAGGCTGTCTCCGATAACCAGTACAATATCGGCATGACCGGCATCACCATCAACGACGAGCGCAAGGCCAAGGTCGATTTCTCCGATCCCTACATGCGCAACGAGCAGTACATGCTGGTGCGCGGCGACGAGAGCCGCTTCACCGACGCCAAGAGCTTCGCCGCCTTCAAGGACGGGCTGGTCGGCGCGCAGGCGGGAACCTCGCCCTTCTACACCGCCGTCTACAGCGTGCTCGACGGCAACGAGCAGAATCCGCGCATCAAGCTGTTCGAGACCTTCGGCGCCAGCGTGCAGGCGCTCAAGACGGGCGACGTCGATGTGGTGCTGACCGACTCCACCGCCGGCAAGGGCTATGTCGATGCCTCCGACGGCAAGCTCAAGCTCATCGGCGGCCCGCTCGGCACCGAGGATTTCGGCTTCATCTTCCCCAAGGGCTCCGATCTCGTCGCCCCGGTCAATGCGGCGATCGCCGCCATGAAGGCGGACGGCACCATCGAGGCGCTGAACAAGAAGTGGTTCCTCGACTACAAGATAGGCGAGTGAGCCGCGCATGCGCCGCGCCGCGGGCATGAGGAAGCCCCGGCATTCCGGCGGCTGAGTTTTCGGCATGCAGGATCCGGCACGCACGCAGAGGCGCGAATTTCCGTGGTGGCTGGCGGTCGCCCTCGTCCTGGCGCTGGCTGCCGCCGCGGCGATCGTCGCCAGCGACCTCTATCGCCAGGTCTTCGCCACCGTCGCCAAGGGCATCGGCATCACCGTCTTCGTCACCGTGGTCGGCTTCGCGCTGGCCTCGACGCTCGGCCTCGGCATCGCGCTGATGGCGCTGTCGGGCTCGGTCTGGCTGCGCCAGATCGCGCGCTTCTATGTCGAGATCATCCGCGGCGTGCCGATCCTCGTGCTGCTGTTCTGGATCGCCTTCGTCGGCGCGCCGGCTTTCGTCGCCGCGTGGAACTTCGTCACCGCGCCCCTGCAGCAGGCGGGCTGGATGGACGAGCTGATGGTGCGGCAGGTGTCGCTCCTGTGGCGCGCCATCATGGCGCTCACCATCGGCTATTCGGCCTTCATCGCCGAGGTGTTCCGCGCCGGCATCCAGTCGGTCGAGATCGGCCAGATCGAGGCGGCCAAGGCGCTCGGCCTGTCGCGCGTCCAGCGCTTCCGGCTCATCGTGTTCCCGCAGGCGATCCGCACCATCCTGCCGCCGCTGGGCAACGATTTCGTGGCCATGGTCAAGGACAGCTCGCTGGTCTCGGTGCTCGGCGTCGCCGACATCACCCAGATGGGCAAGGTCTATGCCTCCGGCTCGTTCCGCTTCTTCGAGACCTATTCCATCGTCGCCTATATCTACCTGATCCTCACCGTCGGCCTGTCGCTGGCGCTGAGGGCGCTGGAAAGGCGGCTCAGGCGGCAGCACGCGCGGCCTTGACGCCGGCAGGCGCCGGCTCCACCCTTTCAAGAAAGCGCAGGAGGAGCCGATGCAGCCCGAGGAAAGAGAAGCGGGCGCCGTTCTGGACAAGGCAAACGCGGCGCTCGATTCCGTCTATTCGGCGACGACGCCCGAGCGGCTTTCGGCCGCCTATGCCGCCTGGGCCGCGACCTATGACAGCGAGACCGCCGCGCTCGGCTATCTGCTGCCTTTCCTTATCCCCGCCTGGGTGGCGCGCCACGTGCCGGCGGGCGAGGGGCCGCTGCTGGATGCCGGCTGCGGCACCGGTCTCACCGGCCCGCAGCTCAAGGCGCTCGGCTATGCCGACATTGCCGGGCTGGACCTGTCGCGCGAGATGCTGGACGTCGCCGCCACCCGCGACGCCTATGGCGAACTGAAGCAGGCCATGCTCGGCGGCCCGCTGCCGTGGCCGGACGGGCATTTCCGCGCCTTCTTCTCCACCGGCGTGTTCACCATGGGCCATGCGCCCGCCTCCGGCCTGCATGAACTGGTGCGCATCACCAGGCAGGGCGGGCACGCCATCTTCACCGTGCGCGACCAGGTGTTCGAGAGCGGCGGCTTCCCGGCGGTGTTTCAGGAACTGGAACGTGCGGGAAAGTGGCGCCCGGTGGAGGAGAGCCCGTGGTTCCGCTGCTACGCGGTGGCCGAGCCGGATGCGCTGGTCAGGACCTTCGTGTTTCAGGTGCTGTAGCACTCGCAATTGCCGACCCGGCAAAAGATTGCTATGGAGCGGGCATGGAAGAGCTTTTCGGAGACCCGTCCTACAAGGGTTTCGTGCTGCAGGACAAGAAGCGCCTGCCGGCACGGTTCTTCGCGCGGGTTTCGGGCGCGCTGACCAGCCGACTCGGCTAGGCTTTCGCCACGCCGACCCGTTTCCGGCTGCGGCCGGGTGCTTTCCCTCCTCCTTATCGACGGATTTACGCAAAATGAGCGCACCGCGCACCCTCTACGACAAGATTTTCGACGACCATGTGGTGGACCGCCAGGCCGACGACACCTGCCTGCTCTATATCGACCGCCATCTCGTGCACGAAGTCACCAGCCCGCAGGCCTTCGAAGGCCTGCGCATGACCGGCCGCCAGGTGCGGCATCCGGAGAAGACGCTGGCCGTGGTGGACCACAACGTCCCCACCTCGCCCGAGCGCGTCAACGGCATCAAGAACGAGGAAAGCCGCATCCAGGTCGAGGCGCTGGCGAGGAACGCCGCCGACTTCGGCGTGGAATACTATTCCGAGAAAGACCGCCGCCAGGGCATCGTCCACATCATCGGGCCGGAGCAGGGCTTCACCCTGCCGGGCATGACCATCGTCTGCGGCGACAGCCACACCTCCACGCATGGCGCGTTCGGGGCATTGGCGCACGGCATCGGCACCTCCGAGGTCGAGCATGTGCTGGCCACGCAGACGCTGATCCAGAAGAAGGCCAGGAACATGCTGGTGCGCGTGGACGGGCAGTTGCCGGCCGGCGTCACCGCCAAGGACATCATCCTGGCCATCATCGGTGAGATCGGCACGGCCGGCGGCACCGGCCATGTCATCGAATATGCCGGCGAGGCGATCCGCTCGCTGTCCATGGAAGGCCGCATGACGGTGTGCAACATGTCGATCGAGGGCGGCGCCCGCGCCGGCCTGATCGCACCCGACGAGATCACCTTCGCCTATGTCAAGGACAAGCCGCGCGCCCCCAGGGGCAAGGCTTGGGACATGGCGCTCGAATACTGGAAGACCCTGAAGACGGACGAGGGCGCGCATTTCGACAAGGTGGTGGTGCTCGACGCCGCCTCGCTGCCGCCCATCGTCACCTGGGGCTCCTCGCCCGAGGATGTCGTCTCCGTCACCGGCGTCGTGCCCGACCCCGACCTCATCGAGGACGAGAACAAGCGCAACTCCAAGAAGCGCGCGCTCGAATATATGGGGCTCGCCGCCGGCACGAAGATCACCGACATCGAGCTCGACCGCGTCTTCATCGGCTCCTGCACCAATGGCCGCATCGAGGACCTGCGCGCCGTGGCTGCGGTCGCCAAGGGCAGGAAGGTCAATCCGCGCGTCAACGCCATGATCGTCCCGGGCTCCGGGCTGGTGAAGGCGCAGGCCGAGGCGGAGGGGCTGGACAGGATCTTCGTCGAGGCCGGCTTCGACTGGCGCGAGCCGGGCTGCTCCATGTGCCTGGCCATGAACGACGACCGGCTGAAGCCGCACGAGCGCTGCGCCTCGACCTCGAACCGCAATTTCGAGGGCCGGCAGGGCTTCAAGGGCCGCACCCATCTGGTCTCGCCGGCCATGGCGGCAGCCGCTGCCATCGCCGGCCATTTCGTCGACATCCGCGACTGGAAATAGTCGGGATCTCTGCGGGCTGTCCCGTTTTCCGGGAAGAAGGCTCCGTGCCGCGTTGCGGCCGGGGCCTTTTCCTATCCGGGGCGCCGCACGAATTCGTGATATTCCTCGCGCCGGCCGGGAACGTCCTTGGCCACCACCAGGGCAAGCCTGGCCGCGTCGAACAGCTCGAACCATTCACCCCATTCGACCAGTTCGTAGCCGCCGGCGTTCATCGGCCGGTCGGGCCGGTCGTCGTCCTGATACGCCTGCTGGCCGAAGACGATGCGCAGCATGGGCTGCGTGCCGGCTTCGGGCGACACGTCCACCACCGCCGGCGCGCCCGCACGCGCCGCCGCCCAGTCGCGTATCGCCTCGTGGTCCGTCAGCGTGACCGTTTCGGCCATAATCCGCCTCCTTCGCTTTTCGCCGGAAAACGCCGGGCAAAACGCCGGGCGCCTGTTCCGGGTTCCGCCACCGTTGCAAGCCTTCGAGAGCGAGCCTTCACGCCCTAGCGGTCCGATTCTGACATTTGCATCCCCCCGATACAGGCCGCTCAGGCAAATGTCAGAATCGAAGGACCACTAGAAAGTATATGATTCTAGTGGAACTTTGAATTTGACATTCGCTTGTTCCGCGTGATGTCAAATGGGATGCGAATGTCAAATTCGTTCCACTAGCGGCAGGGGCTGAGCTGCGGCATCTCGCCGTCGGAGAGGCCGTACATGTAGCTGCGGCCCTTGACGAATGCCGGCGGGCGGTAGCAGTCGGCTCCCGCGAAAGAGCCGCTTGTGCCCTCGAGATATTCGACATGGGGCTCATGCGTGGCGGTGTAGGCCGCCAGTTCCTTGGCCAGGCTGCCTTCGCCCACGATGATGCGCTTGTATCCGGCCGCGCTTTCGATGACCAGATTGCCGAAGGAATCGGCATAGACGCGGTCGTGATGGCGCGACCAGGCAAGCGCGGGCGCGGCATGGGCGGCGGCGAGCGCGACGCCGGCAAGGGCTGTCAAAAAGATCCGTTTGCGGACAGTGGGGCGCATGGACGTCTCCTCCTTCGATGAGAGCGCACCTCCTCGATTCGAGACGTTAACCATTTCTTAACCATTGTTAAGGGATTTGGTGGGGTGCGCGCAGGCGTCCTCGCAATATGGTTAACAAATCGCGATGGTCGCTTGATCCCGGCGGGACGTCGCGTCTAGACCATGATGCCGAAAAGTGTGAAGCGGTTTTCGGACGACATCATGGTCTATCCGATTGATTTTGCCGCATGTCTGCGACGCCAAGTGATTCCACTTGGCTGCAACATGCTCTAGGCTTGCAGGATGGAGGTTCTTCCCATGGCGTTACGCCGGACGTTTCGCGTGGCGCTCGCCCTTCTGCCGCTCGCGACCGCTGCCGCCTGCGTGTCGGACCCCGGTTCGCCGGCGCTCAACGGCGGGTCCACGCATGCGGCCGCGCTGACCGCCGGCGCGCCGGCCCTGCAGGTGGGCGAGGACAGGCCGCAGCCCCGCAGGGCGACCTACAAATGCGCCGACGGCGGCACCATGACGATCGAGAATCTTGGCTCGGCGGTGAGGGTGCTGGGCACAGACGGCATAGACGAGGAGCTGCCCGCCTCGCCGGCGGGCCAGAACAGCCGCTTCGGCGCCAACCACGATGCCATCGTCATCGACGGACGCGAGGCGCTGGTGATGAAGGGCGGCTCCACGCCCGTCGCCTGCGCGCGCTGATCCCGCGCCCGGCTTACCGGTTGTAGCGCTCCGGGCTGAGGTCGCGCGGGTCGACATCCGGCTTGCGGCCGGAAACGATGTCGGCCAGCACCCGCGCCGAGCCGCAGGCCATGGTCCAGCCCAGCGTGCCGTGGCCGGTGTTGA
>DAOKZN010000024.1:0-14933 GCA_035325625.1 Mesorhizobium sp.
GGCGCTGCCACGAGCCGGCATGCACCTCGTAGATGGAGACCGGCTGGCGGCGCGGGTCGGCCCCGCGCCAGAAGTCGCGATGGGCGGCGTCGCCCCATTGATGCCGCGAGGGCGCATCGGTGACGGAGGCGGTGGCCGGCCGCAGCTCCGAGCGGAAGGCGAAGGGATCGGCCTTGAGCGGCAGCCGGGACCCCCGGGCGCCGATGATCTCGTATTTGTAGGCACGGCCGGCGCCGATGTCGGGCAGGAATATCTCCCAGATGCCGGTGTCCTGCCGCAAGCGCATGGGATGGCGGCGGCCGTCCCAATCGTTGAAGTCGCCCACCACCGACACGCGCCTGGCGTTCGGGGCCCAGACGGCGAAATGCACGCCCTTCGCCCCCTCATGCTCGATGAGGTGGGCGCCGAGCTTGTCGAACAGCCTGAGATGCGAGCCCTCGGCGATGTAGTAGTCGTCCATCGGCCCCAGCACCGGGCCGAAGGAATAGGGATCGGTCACCCACCACTCGCCGCCGGCGTTCTCGGCATGGTAGCGCAGCGGCTGGCGCTTGCGGATGGAAAGCGGCCCCTCGAAGAAGCCGGCATCGTCGCGCCGTTCCAGCCTGCCCGCCTGCTTGCCGGCCAGCGTGTGGGCGGTGACGGTCTCGGCATGCGGGATGAAGCAGCGCGCGACGAAGCCGGTTCCGGCCTGCTGGAGCCCGAGCACGGCGAAGGGGTCGCCATGCGTGCCGGCCACGATGGCCGCCACGTCGCCGGCCGAAGCCGATCCGGCCGGGCGGCCTTTCGCAGAGGTGGCACGCGGTGACTTGTTCAAGCAGCCCTCCTCCCCCGGCGATCAGTCACTTCCGGTCTCTTGCCGGCCGCCTGCAATCGCCCTGCCCATGCAACCACATCAAACCGGCACGTTCCAGATGTCTTTGGCGTATTCGCGGATGGTGCGGTCGGAGGAGAACCAGCCGACGCGCGCGACGTTGCGGATCGCCCTCGCCTGCCAGTCGGCGCCGTCGCGCCAGACGGCGTCCACGGCGCGCTGCGTGGCGGCATAGGCGTCGAAATCCGCGGCCACCATGAACCAGTCGTGCTGGTAGAGCCCGTCCATGAGTTCGCGGTAGCGGCCCGGATCGTCGGGCGAGAACACGCCGGACGAAATCGCCGAGATCGCCTGCCGCAGCTCGCGCGAGCCCTCGATGAGGGCGCGCGGCGCATAGCCGTTGGCCCGCCGCTGCGCCACTTCCTCCGCCTTCAGCCCGAAGATGAAGATGTTTTCCTCCCCGACACGCTCCCCGATCTCGACATTGGCGCCGTCCAGCGTGCCGATGGTGAGCGCGCCGTTCAGCGCGAATTTCATGTTGCCGGTGCCCGAGGCCTCCATGCCGGCGGTGGAGATCTGCTCCGACAGGTCGGCGGCCGGCATCATCAGCTCGGCAAGGCTGACATTGTAGTTCGGCACGAACACCACCTTCAGAAGGCCGCGCACGGCGGGGTCGCGGTTCACCACCTTCGCCACGTCGTTGGCGAGCTTTATGATGAGCTTGGCGTTGTGGTAGCTGGGGGCCGCCTTGCCGCCGAAGAACTTCACCCGCGGAATCCAGTCGCGCTCGGGATGCGAGCGGATCTGGTCGTAGAGCGCCACCGCCTCGAGGATGTTGAGAAGCTGGCGCTTGTATTCGTGGATGCGCTTGATCTGGATGTCGAACAGGGCCGAAGGATCGACCCTGACGCCCAGCCGCTCGGCCACGAGATTGGCCAGCCGCGCCTTGTTTTCCCGCTTCACGGCGGCGAATTTCTCGCGGAAGGCGGCGTCGTCGGCCAGCGGGTCCAGGTCGCGGATCGCCGAGATGTCGTCGAGGAAGCGGTCGCCGATCGCCTCGCGCGCCAGCGCTGTGAGCCCGCCATTGCACTGGAACAGCCAGCGCCGCGGCGTGATGCCGTTGGTCTTGTTGTTGATGCGGTCCGGGTAGAGCGCGTGCAGGTCGGCGAAGACCGTCTCCTTCATCAGCTCCGTGTGCAGCGCCGAGACGCCGTTGACGGAGTGCGAGCCGACGAAGGCGAGGTTGCCCATGCGCAGGCGCCGCTCGCCGTTCTCCTCGATCAGCGAGATGCGCGCGATCTGATCGTCGGAGAATTTTCCGGTCTGGCGCGCTTCCTTGAGCACCACCGCGTTGATGGCGTAGGCAAGCTGCATGTGGCGGGGCAGAAGCCGCTCGAACAGCGGCACCGGCCAGCTTTCCAGCGCCTCCGGCAGCAGCGTATGGTTGGTATAGGCGAAGGTGCGGCGGGTGATGTCCCAGGCCGGGTCGAACTCCATGCCGTGCGCGTCGATGAGCAGGCGCATCAGCTCCGTCACCGCCACGGCGGGATGGGTGTCGTTGAGATGGATCGCGGCCTTTTCGGGCAGCGATGCGAGGTCGCCATAGGCGCTGAAGTGCCGCTGCAATATGTCCTGCAGGGAGGCGGAGGAGAAGAAATATTCCTGCCGCAGCCGCAGTTCCTGCCCCGCCTGGTTGGAATCGGCCGGGTAGAGCACGCGCGACAGCGCATCGGCCTTGTTGCTCTCGGCCAGCGCGCCGATATGGTCGCCGGCGTTGAACCTGTCGAGCAGGATCGGGTCCACCGGCATGCCGGACCACAGCCGCAGCGTGTTGACCCGCCTCGCCCGCCAGCCGACCACCGGCGTGTCGTAGGCCACCGCCAGCACTCGCTCGCCGGGCTTCCAGACGTGGCGGTCCAGCGCCTCGTCCTCTCCGGGCAGCGATTCCACCACGCCGCCGAAGCCGACCTCGAAGGCGCGCTCGCGGCGCTCGAACTCCCACGGATTGCCGTGGTCCAGCCAGGTTTCCGGCAGTTCGACCTGCCAGCCGTCATGGATCTCCTGGCGGAACATGCCGTTGGCGTAGCGGATGCCGTAGCCGTGCGCGGGAATGTCGACCGTGGCCATGGATTCCATGAAGCAGGCGGCCAGCCGCCCCAGCCCGCCATTGCCGAGCGCGGCGTCCGGCTCCAGCCGCGCGATCAGGTCGAGATCGACGCCGAGCGAGGCGAGCGCGGCCCGCATCGTCTCCATGACGCCGAGATTGGAAAAGGCGTCGCGCATCAGCCGGCCGATCAGGAATTCCAGCGACAGGTAGTAGACGCGCTTTTCCTTTTCCTCGTAGGCTTCCTTGGTCGCCTTGATCCATTGGTCGATGACGCGGTCGCGCACCACCTCGATGGAGGCGGTCAGCCAGTCGTGCGGCGTGGCGACGGTGGCGTCCTTGCCCAGCCTGTAGCGCAGCGCCTGCAGGATTTCGGCGGCAAGAACCGCGGGATCGGGATTTTCCGGAAGAGGCTGGAGAGGATGGGGCGTCACGCGTCGGGTCTCGGCTGGGGGTTCTTCGAATCTGCGGCTCGAATCTGTGGCTCGGCTGGGCCGTGACCTAGCATTCCCGCCCTAAATGGCTTTCGGTCAATAGATTTCAACCGATTTAGCGAGCAATTCATACGGCATCGGGCAAATTCATTCGATTCATGCCGCCAGCGGGACCGCCGGCGGCGCCTTGGCGCCGGTCATGAAGGCCACGGCGTCCGACATGGAATATTGCTTCGGGTCGATGACGGTCAGACGACGCCCGAGCCGGTGGATGTGGATGCGGTCGGCCACCTCGAACACATGCGGCATGTTGTGCGAGATCAGCACGATGGGCAGGCCGCGCCGCTTCACGTCCAGCATCAGTTCCAGCACGCGGCGGCTTTCCTTGACGCCGAGGGCGGCGGTCGGCTCGTCCATGATGACGACGCGGCTGCCGAAGGCGGCGGCCCGCGCCACCGCCACGCCCGGGCCCTGGCCTCCGGAGAGCGTCTCGACCGACTGGTTGATGTTCTGGATGGTCATCAGGCCGAGCTCGGAAAGCTTCTCGCGGGCGAGCCGCGCCATCCGCCCCCGGTCCAGCCTGCGCAGGAAGCGCCCCGCGAAGCCGGGCTTGCGCAGCTCGCGGCCCAGGAACATGTTGTCGGCGATGGAGAGCGCCGGCGACAGCGCAAGGTTCTGGTAGACCGTCTCGATGCCGGCCAGCCGCGCTTCCATGGGCGAGCGGAAATGCACCGGCCTGCCGTCGAGCAGGATTTGCCCGCTGTCAGGCAGGACGGCGCCGCACAAAGCCTTGATGAGGGTGGACTTGCCGGCGCCGTTGTCGCCGATCACCGCCAGGATCTCGTTGGGCATCAGGTCGAAATCGGCGTTGTCCAGCGCCACGACCCGGCCGTAGCGCTTGTTGAGGGCTTTTGCCTCCAGAACGGGCGTCACGGTGCTCATGCCGATATCTTCCTGATCCACTGGTCGATGGTGACGGCCAGTATGATGAGAATGCCCACGGTGAATTCCTGCCACAGCGATTCGAAGCCGGCCAGCGCCAGCCCGTTGCGGAACACGCCCACGATCAGGGCGCCGAACAGCGTGCCGACGATGGAGCCGCGGCCGCCGAACAGCGAGGTGCCGCCGATCACCACGGCGGTGATGGCGTCAAGGTTGGCGGTCTGGTTGCCGAGCGGGCTGGCGGCCCCGATGCGGCCGATCAGCACCCAGCTCGCAATGGCGCAGATGAAGCCGGCCAGCGTATAGACGGCGATCAGCGTGCGTGCGGTGTTGATGCCGGCCAGCCGGGCGGCCTCCGGGTCGTCGCCGGTGGCGTAGACATGGCGGCCGAAGGCGGTGCGGTTCAGCACGTACCAGATGACGATGGCGATGAGGATCATGGCGATGGCGCCGTAGGTCAGCACGGCGCCGCCGCCGAAGCGGATGGTGTGGCCCAGCCATTGCAGCAGCGGGGCGGTCGCCTCGATGTCCTGCGCCCGGATGGTCTCGGAATGCGAGACGTAGATGACCATGGAGCCGTAGACGCTCCAGGTGCCCAGCGTGACGATGAAGGGCGGCAGCCGCAGCAGCGCCACCAGCAGGCCGTTGATGAGGCCGCACAGCAGGCCGGTGGCGAGGCCGAGCACGAAGGCGACTTCCGGGGGCCAGCCCCACACCACCGCCAGCCGGCCCATGACGATGGAGGACAGCACCATGATGGCGCCGACCGACAGGTCGATGCCGGCGGTCAGGATCACCAGCGTCTGGGCGATGCCGAGCACGGCGATGATGGTGACCTGCTGGAGCACCAGCGACAGGTTGAACAGGGCGAAGAAGCGCCCGCCGACCACCACGGAGAAGATGGCGACGCCCACGATCAGCACGATGAAGGGAATTGCCGTCGGGTATTCGTGCAGGAAATGCTGCAACTGCCGCAGCCCCGAACGGCGATCCTCCTCGAAGCTGGCGACGGTCCGGTCGTGGCCGGCCAGCCCGCGCTCGGCCGTCGCCTGGCCGCTCCCGTCGTCGCTCATCGCCCTGCCCTCCCGCCGGCCTCATGAACCCGCTGCGTGAACGCCCTGCCCTGCACCGAGGCTTCGGGCGTTCGTTGCCGAAAAAGCCCGTCCAGGGCCTTCCGCCGGCGTGCGAACCGGCTTCTCACCCCCAGCAGAGCTTCAGCCCCTCCTTGCTGTCGATGGAAGGCACGCCCTCCACCGGCTTGTCGGTCACCAGCGTTGCGCCGGTATCGGTGAACTGCTGGCCTTCCGTGGGCTTGGGCTTCTCGCCGCTCTTGGCGAACTTCTCGATGGCTTCCATGGCCATGGCGGCCATCTTCAGCGGATATTGCTGCGAGGTGGCGCCGATGATGCCGGCCTCCACGTTCTTCACGCCCGGGCAGCCGCCGTCGATGGAGACGATCAGCACCGAGCCGTCATCCTTGCCGGCCGCCTTCAGCGCCTGGTAGCCGCCGGCAGCCGCGGGCTCGTTGATCGTGTACATGATGTTCACGTCGGGGCATTTCTGCAGCAGCGTTTCCATGGCGGTGCGGCCGCCGTCCTCGGCGCCGCCGGTCATCTCGTGGCCGCAGATGCGGGCGTCGTCCTCGTCGCCGTATTTCTTCGGGTCCTTGATGTCGATGCCGAAGCCCTGCATGAAGCCCTGGTCGCGCAGATAGTCCACCGTCGGCTGGTTGGTGGCGAGATCCAGGAAGGCGATCCTGGCGTCCTTGGCTTTGTCGCCCAGCGTGCCCTTGGCCCATTCGCCGATCAATTGCCCGGCCTTGAAATTGTCGGTGGCGAAGGTGGCGTCGGCGGCGTCGATCGGGTCGAGCGGCGTGTCCAGCACGATGACGAGCAGCCCGGCATCCCGCGCCTTCTTGATGGTCGGCACGATGGCGCTGGAATCGCTAGGCACGATGGCGAAGCCCTTGGCGCCGGCCGAGACGAGGTTCTCGATGGCCGCCACCTGGCTGTCGTTGTCGCCGTCATACTTGCCGGCGAAGGTGCGCAGGTCGAGGCCCAGCTCCTTCGCCTTCGCCTGCGCGCCCTCGCGCATCTTGACGAAGAACGGGTTGCCCTCGGTTTTGGTGATCAGGCCGACAATGTCGGCGGCATACGATGTCCCCGCCGTCGCGCCCCAGAACGCCAGCCCCACGGCCATCGCCTTCAAGAACTTCAGCTTGCCCATGATTTTCCTCCCAATGGACGATCCAGGACGCCGGTCGGCGGGCATCCTCCAGGCGTGCCGGCCCTTCCTCCGAAGGCCGCCGCCGTCTATGCAGGAGACATTAAGGCGGGGCGCCTGTCAATAATTAAATCACTCTTATTTATTATTGACAGCCATCCGGAGACCGAGCATTTTCGGGCCCGGACCGGGCCTCGGCAGGGGTGAGGGAGGACTGGTGGAAGACATCGTTTCCAGACAGGTTTCATCGGAGGCGGCGGCCGGCCGCATCCGCCGCGGCACCAACCAGAGCGGCATGCGCGACCATAACGAGCGGCTGGTGCTCTCGCTGGTGCGCCAGCACGGCAGCCTGGCGAAATCCGACATCGCGCGCATGACCGGCCTGTCGGCGCAGACGGTTTCGGTAATCATGCGCGAGCTGGAGGACGACGGCCTGCTGCTGCGGCAGGCGCCGCAGCGCGGCCGCATCGGCCAGCCCTCCATCCCCATGTCGCTCGCGCCCGGCGGCGCCTTCTTCATCGGCCTGAAGATCGGCCGGCGCAGCGCCGAGCTGGTGCTGATCGACTTCCTCGGCAACGTGCGCGTCATGCTGCAGCACTCCTATCGCTATCCCGCCCCGCGCGAGGCCATCGCCTTCGTCGCCGAAGGCATCGCCAGGCTGCGGGCGGAGCTGACGCCGGCGGAGGACAAGCGCATCGCCGGCCTGGGCGTGGCCGTGCCCTTCGAACTGTGGAGCTGGGCGGACGCGGCCGGCGCCCCGCGCGCGGTGATGGAGGAATGGCGCGACTGCGACATCCGCGCCGAGATCCAGCCCCTGTGCGACTTCCCGGTCTATCTCCAGAACGACGCCACCTCGGCCTGCGGCGCGGAGCTGGTTTTCGGCAAGACGGGCGACCTGAGCGATTTCGTCTATTTCTACATCGGCGCCTTCGCCGGCGGCGGCATCGTGCTGAACGGCCGGCTACATGGCGGGCCGAGCGGGAATGCCGGCGCGCTGGGCTCCATGCCTGTGCCGGGAGAAGGCGGGCGGCCGACGCAGCTCATCGACGTCGCTTCCATCGCGGTGCTGGAAAAGATGCTGGCGGCACGCGGCGCCGACACCGCGCATCTGTGGTCGTCTCCCGAGGACTGGGGCGACCTCGGCGACGAGCTCGACGTCTGGATCGACCGGGCCGCTTCCGCGCTCGCCTATGCCATCGTCGCCGCCTGCTCGGTCATCGACTTCGAGGCGGCGGTGATCGACGGCTGGATGCCGGCCCCGGTGCGCAAGCGCCTGGTCGAGGCCGTCACGGTGGCGATCGGCGGCATCGACGCGGAGGGCCTGCGCCTGCCCGCCATACGCGAGGGCACCGTGGGCATCCACGCGCGCGCGCTGGGCGCGGCCAGCCTGCCGCTGTCGGAGCGTTTCCTGATGGGCGCCGCGCACGCTTCCGCAAGCGCCTGACTCGGGGCAATATCTCGGGGCAATATCTCGGGGCAAGATCATCCATATCGACACCATTCCGGCACGGGCGTTGCCGGGCATGAAGGGGGAAACGAGGCCCATGATCCTGTGCTGCGGCGAAGCGCTGATCGACATGCTGCCGCGGGAGACGGCGGCAGGCGAGCCGGCTTACGCTCCCTATGCCGGCGGGGCGGTGTTCAACACGGCAATCGCGCTCGGCCGGCTCGGTGCGCCGACCGGCTTCTTTTCCGGCCTGTCGTCCGACATGTTCGGCGCCCAGCTTCGCGACGTGCTGGCCGCGGCCCGGGTGGGCTGCGGCTATGCGCATGTTTCGGCGCGGCCGACCACGCTGGCCTTCGTGCGGCTGCAAGCCGGCCAGGCCAGCTATCTGTTCTATGACGAGAACACGGCCGGGCGCATGCTGACGGTGGACAATCTTCCGCAGCTCGGCCCGGAAGTGGAAGCCATGCTGTTCGGCGCCATCAGCCTCATCTCTGAGCCGGCCGGCGGCACCTATGAGGAATTCATGCGGCGCGAGCAGCATCGCCGCGTCATGATGCTCGACCCCAACATCCGGCCGAACTTCATTCCCGACAAGGAAAGGCACCTGAGGCGCATCCGCGCCATGATGGCGATGGCCGACATCGTCAAGCTGTCGGACGAGGATCTCGACTGGTTCGGCGAGACCGCCTCGCACGAGGAGGTGGCGCGCGGCTGGCTGGAGCGCGGCCCGAAGCTGATGATCGTCACCCATGGCGCGCGCGGCGCGGTGGCCTACACCAGGGCGCACCGGGTCGAGGTGATGCCGCAAAAGGTCGAGGTGGTGGACACAGTCGGCGCCGGCGACACCTTCAACGGCGGCGTGCTCGCCTCGCTGCACGAGCAGGGGCTGCTGACCAAGGCGGGGATAGCCGGGCTTTCCGAGGCAGCGATCCGCCAGGCGCTGACGCTGGGCGCCAAGGCGGCGGCGGTCACCGTGTCGCGGGCCGGCGCCAACCCGCCCTGGCGCCACGAGATCGCGTAGAGCATCGGACCGAAAAGTGGAATCCGGTTTTCGGAAAAATCCGATGCTCAAGCAAAGGAATAGGTCGCCAATATGCGTCCGCCAGGACGCACGGCCGCGCCAAAAGCCCGCCTATTCGCCATACGGCACCCAGATGTTCTTGACCTGCGTGGCGCGGGCCAGGAACTCCCTGCCCTCGCCCTGCGCGGCCGAAAGCCAGTCGCGCTCGACCGTCTCGGCCCAGACCTGCTTGAGGTTACCGGCCGAGGCCTTTTCGACGGCGGAAGCGGCCTCGCGCGGGCCGAACCACCAGAGGCCGTCGACCTCCTCGTGCCTCGCCAGTTCCAGCGCCAGCGCCGCGCGCTCGCCGGTGACGATGTTGACGACGCCGTCCGGCACGTCGGAGGTCTCCAACACCTGGTAGAAGTCGGTGGCGGCGAGCGCCTGCGTGGCCGAAGGCACCACGACGACACGGTTGCCCATGCAAACCGCCGGTGCGAAGGTGGAGACGAAGCCGAGCAGGCCGGGCGCCTCGGGGCAGGCGATGCCGAGGATGCCGACCGGCTCGTTCATGGCCAGCGCCACGCCGCGCAGCGGCGGCCTGTGCACCGCGCCCTCGAACTTGTCGGCCCAGGCGCCGTAGGAGAACAGGCGCGACACGCTTGCAGCCACTTCCCTGGCCGCATCCTGCCTGCGCCTGCCGGTCATGGCGGCCAGCCGCTCGGCGAACTCGGCCGCACGCGCCTCCAGGTTCTCGGCGATGTAGTAGAGGATCTGCGCGCGGTTGTGCTCGCTCGCCGTGCCCCACGAGGCCGCCTTGCGGGCAGCTTCCACCGCGTTGCGGATGTCCTTGCGGTTGCCCTCGCCCACCTCGCCGACCAGCGCGCCGGAGGGCGAGACGACCGGGCGGGAATACCCTCCGTCCGGGCGTGCCTGCCTGCCGCCGACATAAAGCTTGGCCGTGCGGTCGATGAAGCCGGTGGACAGCACCTCGCCGTTCGGCTGCGGCACCGGCCGTTCCACGACCGGCTTGGCCTTGGCCAGCCATTTCGGCCGGCAATAGGCGGAAAGCCCCTCGCGTCCGCCTTCCCGGCCGAAGCCGGATTCCTTGTAGCCGCCGAAGCCGACGCCGGCGTCGAACATGTTGGTGCCGTTCACCCACACCACGCCGCATTTCAGCTTCGGCGCGATGTCGAGCGCCAGCGACAGCGTCTCGCTCCACACCGAGGCCGCCAGCCCGTATTGGGTGTTGTTGGCAAGCTCCACCGCTTCCGCCGGCGTGCGGAAGGTGGTGGCAACCAGCACCGGGCCGAAGATTTCCACGCGCGAGACGGTCGCGGCCGGATGCACGCCGGTGAGCAGCGTGGGCGGGTAGAAGCAGCCTTTTGCCGGCACCGCCGCGCCGGGCTGGTGCAGCTGTGCGCCCTCCCGCACCCCGGTCTCGACCAGCGAGCGGATGCGCTCAAGCTGCACCGGGTGCACGATGGCGCCGATGTCGATGGCCTTGTCGAGCGGGTCGCCGACGCGCAGCGTCTCCATCCGCGCCGTGAGCTTGGCAACAAAGTCGTCGTGGATGCTCTCCTGCACCAGAAGCCGGGAGCCGGCGCAGCACACCTGGCCCTGGTTGAACCAGATGGCGTCGACCACGCCTTCCACCGCCGCGTCGAGATCGGCGTCGTCGAAGACGATGAAGGGCGACTTGCCGCCCAGTTCCAGCGTCAGGCTCTTGCCCGAGCCGGCGGTCGCCTCGCGGATCTTCCGCCCCACCTCGGTCGATCCGGTGAACGCGATCTTGGCGATGCCGGGATGGTTGACGATCTCATCGCCGGTCGCCCCGTCGCCGGTGACGATGTTGACCACGCCGTCCGGCAGGCCGGCCTTCCGGCACATCTCGGCAAACAGCAGCGCCGTCAGCGAGGTGTATTCGGCCGGCTTCAGCACCACCGTGTTGCCGAGCGCGATCGCCGGCGCGACCTTCCACGCCAGCATCAGCAGCGGAAAGTTCCACGGGATGATCTGGCCGCAGACGCCGAGCGGCTCCCTGTCGGCCAGCTCGGTCTCCATCAACTGCGCCCAGCCGGCATGGTGGTAGAAATGGCGGGCGACGAGCGGAATGTCGATGTCGCGGCTCTCGCGGATCGGCTTGCCGTTGTCCAGCGTTTCCAGCACGGCGAACAGCCGGCTGTGGCGCTGCACCAGGCGGGCGAGCGCGTAGAGATAGCGGGCGCGGCCATGACCGGAGAGCGCCGCCCATGCCGGCTGCGCCCTGGCGGCGGCCTTCACCGCGGCATCGACGTCGGCGGCATTGGCCTGCGCGATGCGCGCCAGCACCTCGCCGGTGGCGGGAGCGATCGTCTCGAAGCTTGCGCCTGACTTCGCCTTCTTCCACTGGCCGCCGATGAACAGCCTTGTTTCGCCGCCGAGGCCCTTGATCCAGTCGCGCGCTTCCTTGTCGCTTTCCGGGGCGGGACCGTATTCCATCGTGTCAAGAATCTCTGCGATCGACATGTCTTCCTGTCCCTTCCCTCGCCCGGCTCAGGCCATGGCGTGGTGGCTGAAGGCCGCATAGCGGCCTGTGACATAGTGCTCGAGCTGGCGCTCTATGTCGGCTAGCAGCGAGGAGGCGCCGAAGCGGAACAGGTTGGGCTGCAGCCAGTCGTTGCCCAGTTCCTCCTTGACCAGCGCCATATAGGCCAGCGCGTCCTTGGCCGTGGAGATGCCGCCGGCCGGCTTGTAGCCCACGACATGGCCGGTCATGGCGCGATAGTCGCGAATGGCGCGCAGCATCACCAGCGTCACCGGCAGCGTGGCGTTGACCGCCTCCTTGCCGGTCGAGGTCTTGATGAAGTCGGAGCCGGCCATCATCGCCACCCAGGAGGCGCGCGCCACGTTGCGCAGCGTCTGCAGGTCGCCGGTGGCCAGGATCGTCTTCATATGCGCCTGCCCGCAGGCTTGCCTGCAGGCCCGCACCTCGTCGTAGAGCGCCTGCCAGTCGCCGGTCAGCGCGTGCTCGCGGGTGATCACTATGTCGATCTCCGCGGCCCCGTCGGCCACGGACGCCTCGATCTCCTTCAGCCGTGTGGAAAGCGGCGACAGGCCCGCGGGAAAGCCGGTGGAGACGGCCGCCACCGGGATGCCGGAGCCCTTCAGCGCCTCCACTGCCGTTGCGACGAAGCGGTGGTAGACGCAGACCGCGCCGGTGGTGATGGTGTGGCCGGAAAGCCCGAGTGCCACCTGCAGATCCTCGCGCAGGGGGTGGCGCGCCTTGGCGCAGAGCCGGCGCACGCGGCCTTGCGTGTCGTCGCCGTTCAGCGTGGTGAGGTCGATGCACTGGATCGCCCGCACCAGCCAGGCGGCCTGCCATTGCTTCTTCACCGTGCGCCGCCCGGCCAGAGCCGCCACGCGCCGCTCCGCCGCCGACAGGTTCACCCGCACGGCCTCGACCGGGTCGAGCGAGAACGGCACGCCCGGATTGTGCGGATGCGGCTGGTTGGCATTGGCGACCGGGGTCCATTCGGACCGCGCCTGGCTGGCGTTCATGGAAAGGCTCCGGCTGGAGGTTCGGGGCATGGCCAGAGAATGACCACGAAGACGGCGACATGTCCACCGCCGGCCGCACCAGCCGCCGGAGGTATCTATCGATCACAATATGTTTCCATCGGTAGCCTGCCCCGCCCGAAACGCGGATTTATAGCGCCCCGGCGCCGTTTGCGGCGTCTTCCGGTAACATGGCCCCGGGCCGTCTGCACGGATCGCGGCTTTTCCGGCCCCTGCAACTCTGCTACCAGCGACGGCAAATCTGGCTAACCGTCTGGAACGAACATGCAGTTCATCGATCTCGGCGCCCAGCGCGCGCGCATCCGCGACCGGCTGAGGGCGGCCATCGACAGCGTCGTGGACGACGGCCGCTACATACTCGGCCCCCAGGTGGCGGAGTTCGAGAAGAAGATCGCCGCCTATGTGGGCACCAGGCATGCCGTGGCCTGCGCCAACGGCACGGACGCGCTGCTTTTGCCGCTCTACGCCCACGGCATAGGGCCGGGCGATGCCGTGTTCGTGCCGAGCTTCACCTTCGCGGCCACGGCCGAGGTGGTGGCTCTAGCCAAGGCAGAGCCGGTGTTCGTGGACGTCGATGCCGACACCTACAATATCGACATCGCCAGCCTGGAAGCGGCGATCGCCATGGTGAAGAAGGAAGGAAGGCTGAAGCCGAAGGCGATCATACCGGTCGACCTGTTCGGGCTCGCCGCCGACTATGACGCCATCATGAAGATCGCCGCGCGCGAGGACCTGCTGGTCGTCGAGGATGCGGCGCAGTCCATCGGCGGCAGGGCGGACGCCACCATGTGCGGCGCCTTCGGCCATGTCGCGGGTACCAGCTTCTACCCGGCCAAGCCGCTCGGCTGCTACGGCGACGGCGGCGCCATGTTCACCAATGACGACACGCTGGCCGAGAGGCTGCGTTCCTTCGCCTTCCACGGCAAGGGCGAGACCCAGTACGACAACATCCATATCGGCATCAATTCGCGCCTCGACACCTTGCAGGCTGCGATCCTGATCGAGAAGCTGGCCATACTGGAAGACGAGATGGAGGCGCGGCGCAGGGTGGCGCAGCGCTATGCGGAGGGGCTGGGCGACGTCGTCAAGGCAGCCGGCAATCCCGGCGAAGGCCGCTCGGCCTGGGCGCAATACGCCATCGAGACGCCGAAGCGCGACGGGCTGAAGGCGCATCTGCAGGAAAAGGGCATCCCCTCGGTCATCTACTACGTGAAGCCGCTGCACAGCCAGGTCGCCTATCGCGACTTCCCGCGCACGCCGACCGGGCTCACGGTTTCGGAAACCCTGCCCGGCCGCATCCTGTGCCTGCCGATGCATCCCTATCTCTCGGAAGCCGACCAGGACCTCATCATCGAGACGATCCGCAACTATATCGGCTCGAACTCGGTCGCAGCGGCGGAGTAGAGCCTGCGCTGCACGGGCCAGGACGGCGCCGCTAAACTGCGCCCCTTGCAATGAAATACGGATTGGCGAAGTCGGAATCGTGCGGCTGGTCGCGCTTGCCGTAGGCCAGCGGCTGGCCGTCCAGCGTGACGGTCGAACCGCCGGCGGCGCGCAGCACGGCATCGCCGGCGGCCGTGTCCCATTCCATGGTGCGGCCGAAGCGCGGATAGACGTCCGCCTCGCCGGCGGCCACCAGGCAGAATTTCAGCGAGGAGCCGACGGAGACGATCTCGGTCGCTCCCAGGCTCGCAATATAGTCGGCGGTCTCGGGCGTGTTGTGCGAGCGGCTGGCGACGACGGCCAGCGGCGGCACCCCCGCCCGGACCGAAATCGGCCGGCGGCCGGCGATGCGGAAATCGGCATCCACCTGCGCCGCTTCCGCCCCCTTCGGCCCGCCGGAGTAGAGCTTGCCGGTGCACGGCGCGAAGACGACGCCCAGAGCCGGCACGCCGTGGCGCACCAGCGCGATGTTGACGGTGAAGTCGGTGCGGCGGTTGACGAACTCCTTGGTGCCGTCCAGCGGATCGATCAGGAAGAATTCCTCGCCGAGATCGGCGGGCACGATGCCGGACGACACTTCCTCCTCGGCCACGCAGGGGATCGCCGGCCAGGCTTCGCGCAGGCCGGCAAGGATGATCTCCTCTGCCCGGCGGTCGGCCTCGGTCACCGGCGAGGCGTCCGCCTTGCGGTCGACGGCATAGCCCTCGCGGTAGACGCGCATGATCTCACGGCCGGCCTCCAGCGCCAGCCGCTCGAACAGCGCAAGCATGTCTTTCGCCTCAGATACCGCCGCCATCGTCGTAATTGCCCTCGGCAAGGTCGCGCTCGGCCAGCCAGTTGTCCAGGATCTCCACCATCTCCTCGGGCGTGCGGCCGAGCGTCTCGAGATGGATTTCCGGTTCCTCCGGCGGCTCGTAGGGCGAATCGACGCCCGTGAAATTCTTGATCTCGCCCTTCAGCGCGCGCGCGTA
>DAOKZN010000025.1:0-14120 GCA_035325625.1 Mesorhizobium sp.
GCGACGGCCGCGCCTCGCTCACGCTGGCCGAGGAGGTGTGGCGCGCCGCCAAGCCCGGGGAGGTCTTCGATGCCGAAGGACTGCTGCGGATCGTGCAGCGCCGCGCGCCGATCTACGACAAAGGCCAGGACGGCCACTACAATTTGATCTCGGCCCTGCACAAATCCGTGCGCGGCTCCGACTCCGACGCGGCGCTCTATTATCTGGCGCGCATGTTCGATGCAGGCGAGGACCCGCTCTATCTCGGGCGCCGGCTGGTGCGCATGGCGGTGGAGGACATCGGCCTGGCCGACCCGCAGGCGCTGGTGGTGGCCAATGCCGCCAAGGACGCCTACGACTATCTCGGCTCGCCGGAGGGAGAACTGGCCTTCGCCCAGGCCTGCGTCTATCTGGCGACGGCGCCCAAGTCGAACGCGGTCTACATCGCCTTCAAGGCGGCGACCCGCGCGGCCAAGGAGCACGGCTCGCTGCTGCCGCCCAAGCACATCCTCAACGCGCCGACCAAGCTGATGAAGCAGGAGGACTACGGCGCCGGCTACCGCTACGACCATGACGAGCCGGACGCCTTTTCCGGGCAGGACTATTTTCCGGAGAAGATGGGCCGCCAGACCTTCTACGACCCGCCGGAGCGCGGGTTCGAGCGCGAGATCAGGAAGCGGCTGGACTATTGGGCGAAGCTGCGGAAGGAGCGCCAGGGCAAGTAGGCCGCTTGGAGCCCGGCGCAAAAAGGAATAGTCTGCCGTCCCTGCCAATGATGCAAGAAGGCCGTGCCGGATGACGAAAGACCAGCGCAAACTGATCCGCAAGCTCGCCATCGCCATCCCCGTACTGGCGATTGCGCTCTATTTCATCCCCATCGTCACGATCGTCTTTCTCGCCTGCGGCCTGATCGACGTGCTGCGCAACGACAGGAAGGACCAGAGGCTGTTCACCCTCTACTTCCTGGGCAACGGCATGTTCACCTGGCTGCTCTCGCCGTTCAACCTGCTGGTGGACCTTCTCTGCTATCGTAATCCCGGCGTATGGAAGCTGGAGCAGCTTCCGCCCGACTGCCGGGCCGAGGTGGAGGAGGTGCTCGGGGTATTCAAGGAGCGCCGCAACGAGATCATCGCCGACATCGACGCCGCCTTCGGCTCGGGCCGGCGCGGCATGTATGTCTATCAATGGTACGGCAAGCACAAGATCGACAATGTGGCGGAGTTCAACAAGGACTTCAGATACGTCAAGACGATCGCCGTGTCGGTGTTTTCCGGCCGCGAATCGACCTCATGGCATTTCGGGCCGCTGCGGCTCAGCCTGCGCGTGCTCTACAATCTCATTCCGGTGAATGCCGAGATTTTCGTGCAATGCGGCAATGTCAAGAACTACTGGCACGACAACCCCTTGTTCATCTTCGACGACACGCTGCTGCACCGCTCGGTCAACGAATATGACGGCCGCCGCTACTGCGTCTTCATGGACATCGTGCGCCCCTCGCCGGTGCCGGGGCTGATCTCGGCGTTGCTTTCCCTTGTCTCCCTGAGCGTGGAGCGCATCAATTCCGTGTTCTACAAGAACTGGAAGATGATCGGCTCGGCCAAGCCCAAGAAGACCGAGGCCGTGTGATGCGGCCGTGGCCGCGCCGGTCCTGCCGCGGCCTCTCCCCGAAGAAGCGAAGTGAGGGCGGCGCGCCAGATGTATCATGTCCTGCTTGTCGCCATGGGCGGCGCCATCGGCGCTTCGATGCGCCATCTCGCCGGCCTGGGGGCGCTGCGCCTGTGGGGGCCGAACTTTCCCTGGGGCACCATGCTCATCAACATCGCCGGCTCTTTCGCCATGGGCGTGTTCATCGAGGCGCTGGCGCGCCGCTTCGGCGGCTCTAACGAGCTTCGCCTGTTCGTGGCCACCGGCGTGCTGGGCGGCTTCACCACCTTCTCCTCCTTCTCGCTCGATGTCGCCGTGCTGTGGGAACGCGGCGCCGGGGTGCCTGCGCTGGGCTACGTGCTGACCAGCGTCGTTGGCGCGATCCTTGCGCTGTTCCTGGGTCTCTGGCTCGTCAGAACCGTTTCATAGATCAGGTGGCATTCCCCTGAATCGCCATCCAGATCTATCTCCTTGTCGAAACATGGTCTTTTTCCGAAAACTGCGATGCACTTTTCGGGATCATGCTCTAGTGCTATCTGCGCGTCGAAAGCAGGCGGCGGAGAGAAATGGCAGGCGTCGAACAGATCACGGTTGAGGCCGGCGAGGCGGGCATGCGGCTCGACCGCTGGTTCAAGGCTCATTATCCGGGGCTGGGATTCGGCCATCTGCAGAGGCTGCTGCGCTCCGGCCAGGTGCGTGTCGACGGCGGCCGTGCCAAGTCCGACACCCGCGTCGAGCCAGGGCAGGTCATCCGCATCCCCCCGCTCGAGGTGGACAGGAAGGGCGAGGGGCAACTCACCGGCCATTCGATCCGCAACCAGGGCGACGCGGACGTGCTGGCCAAGATGCTGCTGCACGAGGACGACAAGGTGTTCGTCTTCAACAAGCCGGCGGGCCTGGCGGTGCAGGGCGGCTCGGGCGTGACCCGCAATGTCGACGACATGCTGGAGGCCTGGCGCAACAAAAAGGGCGAGAAGCCGCGCCTCGTCCACCGGCTCGACCGCGACACGTCCGGCGTGCTGGTGGTGGCGCGCACGCGTCTTGCCGCCATGAAGCTTTCCGAGGCGTTCCGGGCTCGCGAGACCAAGAAGACCTATTGGGCGCTGGTGAAGGGCGTGCCGCCGAAGCGCGAGGACAAGATTTCCACCTGGCTGGTGAAGGAGCAGACGCCCGACGGCGACCGCGTGCGTGTCGCAAAGCATGGCGAGAAGGGCGCCGACCACGCCGTTTCCTACTACCGCGTGGTCGAGCAGGCGGCGCGCGCTCTCTCGTGGCTGGAGATGGAGCCCTATACCGGCCGTACCCACCAGTTGCGCGTCCATGCCGCCCATATCGGCTGCCCGATCATCGGCGATCCGAAATATTTCGAGGCAGACACCAACTGGGAGTTTCCGGGCGGCATCCAGAACCGGCTGCACCTGCATGCGCGCCGCATCGTCATTCCGCACCCCGATGGCGGCACGATCGACGTCACCGCACCGCTGCCGCCGCACATGCGGCAGAGCTGGAACCTGCTCGGCTTCGACGAAGCAAGCGCGGAACCCGAAGAATGAGCGGCACCGGCGCCGTGCCGGCGCAGCACGACGCCGTCGACACGACTGCCGCCGCCCTCATGGTCTTCCTGACCTTTTCCTGGGGGCTCAACTTCGTCGCGGCGAAGCTCTCCTACCCCGGCTTCAGCCCGGTTTTCCTTTCCGTGGGCAGATCGATCATCGGCGGCCTGCTGGTTCTTGCCTGGTGCCGCTGGCGTGGCAACGCGCTGTTCCGGCGCGACGGCACATTGCCCGCCGGCATGCTTGTCGGAGCCCTGTTCGGCGTGGAATTCCTGTTCCTCTATCTCGGTCTCGAACGCACCACGGTGGCGCGCAACACGCTGCTGTTCAACACGATGCCGTTCTGGATCCTGCTGCTGGCGCATTTCCTCCTCGGCGAGCGCATAACCCGGCGGAAGCTGTGCGGCCTTGCCCTCGCATTTGCCGGATTGGTGGCGATGTTCTTCGACCAGTTGGGCGGGAACATGGGCACCATGCTCGTGGGAGACATGCTGAGCCTTCTGGCAGGATCCCTGTGGGCGCTGAGCAATGTCGTCATCAAACGCTCCAGCCTTGCCCGCATCAGCGCCGAGAAGACGCTTCTCTATCAGCTTGCCGGCGCCATCGTCGTCGGCCTGCTGGTATTGCCGCTGGACGAGGCGCCCGTGCGCGCAGTCTCCACCGTGCCCATACTGGCGCTGCTGTTCCAGGGGGCCTATATCGTTGGCTTCAGCTATGTGCTGTGGTTCTGGATGCTGACCCGCTATCCCGCTTCCAGCCTTGCGAATTTCGTCTTCCTCTCGCCGGTGTTCGGCGTGCTGTGCGGGGCGATATTCCTGGGCGAGCCGCTGACCGCACGCATCTTCGTGGCCCTGGCGCTGATCGCCGCCGGGCTGTTGCTGGTCAGCCGGCCGGGCCGGCGGCAGTTGCCCGCATAGGAGACGATCATGCGCGACATATTGAGCGATCTGGAGGCCGGCCGCCAGCTTTCCGATCCGGATCCGGTGCGCAGGGCGCAGATCCAGATGAAGACCCCGCTGCCCAGGCGCTTCTACGCGCAGGCGTCCGTCGCGCCGACCGGCGAGGGCTTCGCCGTGCATCTGGACGGCAAGCCGGTGCGCACGCCCGGCAAGGCGCTGCTGGCGCTGCCGAGCGAGGCGGCGGCCGCGCTGGTGGCCGACGAGTTCGCCGCCCAGCAGGAGGTCATCGACCCCGTCACCATGCCTGTGCTGCGGCTGGTCAACACCGCGCTGGACGGCGTGGCCGCCGATCCGCAGGCGGTGCTGGAGGACATATTGCGGTTCGCCTCGTCGGACCTGCTGTGCTACCGCGCCGATGGCCCGCAGGGGCTGATCGACCGCCAGAACCGGCATTGGGACCCCGTGCTGGATTGGACGCGCGGCACGCTGGGCGCCCGCTTCAACCTTGCCGAAGGGGTGATACACATCGAGCAGCCGCGCGAATCCATCGCCGTTCTGGGCGCGCATCTGGCCCAGCGGGCCGAGCCTCTCAGGCTGGCCGCCGTCCATCTCATGACCTCGCTGACCGGCTCGGCATTGCTGGCGCTTGCCGTCGAGCGCGGCGGGCTGGTGGCTGAGGAGGCCTGGCAGGCAGCGCATGTGGACGAGGACTGGCAGATCGAGCACTGGGGGCAGGATTCCGAGGCCGTCGCCCGCCGCTCCCTGCGCAAGCGCGACTTCATGGCTGCGGCGGGGCTTCTGGAGGCGCTTGCCGCGTAGGCCCCGGGCCGGCCGCTGATTCGGCGCATTTGGGCCGGGTTGCAAAAGGCGCCGGCTTCCTTTACGCCCCCTCAATGACCGTTACCGTCCGTTTCGCCCCGTCGCCGACCGGCCGCATCCATATCGGCAATGCACGCACGGCACTGTTCAACTGGCTTTTCGCCCAGAAGCACCGCGGCCGATTCATCCAGCGCTTCGACGATACCGACACCGCCCGCTCGAAGCAGGAGTTCGCCGACGCGATCCTCTACGACCTGCACTGGCTCGGCATCTTCCAGGACGCCACCGAATATCAATCGCGGCGCATCGCCGCCTACGACGCCGCCGTGGAGCGGCTGAAGGCGGCAGGCGTGCTCTATGCCTGCTACGAGACGCCGGAGGAGCTCGACCTGCGCCGCAAGGTGCGGCGCACGCGCGGCCTGCCGCCGGTCTACGGACGCGAGGCGCTGACGCTGACGCCCGAGCAGATCGCCCAGTACGAGGCCGACGGGCGCCGGCCGCACTGGCGCTTCCTTCTGCCCAACTTCGGCTCCGACCCGATGCAGCCGGAGCGCACGGAAATCCACTGGAACGACCTCGTGCGCGGGGAGGAGACGGTGGACCTCGCCTCCGTGTCGGACCCGGTGCTGGTGCGCGAGGACGGCACCTATCTCTACACGCTGCCCTCGGTAGTGGACGACATCGACATGGGCGTGACCCATGTGATCCGCGGCGACGACCATGTGACCAACACGGGCGTGCAGATAGCGCTGTTCGGGGCGCTGGGCACGCAGGAGCCGGTATTCGGCCATCACAACCTCTTGACCACGACCTCGGGCGAGGGGCTTTCCAAGCGCACAGGCGCGCTCTCCATCGAAGGGCTGCGCGAGGCCGGCATCGAACCGATGGCCGTGGCCTCGCTGGCGGTGCTGATCGGCACGTCGGAGAATGTCGAGGCGGTGCCGACCATGGCGGAGCTGGCCGAGCGCTTCGATCCCGCCGCCACCTCGAAATCGGCCGCCAAGTTCGATCCCGACGAGCTGCTGGTGCTGAACCGCACCCTGCTTCACCACATGCCCTTCGGCCAGGTGCGAGACCGGCTGATGGTGCTCGGCATCTCCGGCGAGCGGGCCGAGCCGTTCTGGCTGGCGGTGCGCGGCAATCTCGACAAGCTCGCCGATGCGGCCTCCTGGTGGCGGATCGTCAATCAAGGGCCGCAGGAGACGCCCGAATTTTCCGACGAGGATCGCGGGTTCCTGCGCGCGGCCTTCGACCTTCTCCCCGAGGAACCCTGGGGCGAGACGGTGTGGAAGGACTGGACGGCGAAGGTCAAGGAAGCGACCGGGCGCAAGGGCAAGGCGCTGTTCATGCCCATCCGGCTGGCGCTTACCGGATTGCCTTCGGGGCCGGAGCTTGCAGATCTATTGCCCCTTCTGGGTCGGGAAGGAACGTTGGCCCGACGACCCTGACCTTGCGCTCCTCGGCCGGCTCGGGCGGAGCGACCTCCGAAGCCGGCTTCGTCGCCAGCCGGTGCAGCGTGTCGAGGTCGAGCCCGCCCTCTATGTTGGCCAGCGTTTCGGGATCGGCGGCGGGGTCCGGCCGCATGGCCGGCACCGGCACGAAGGCGGGCGGCACCTGGACATCGGGCCTCGGCAGGGGGGCGGCAGGCGGATTGCCGGCGATTATGCGGAAATCCCCGGCGGCGTTGCAGCCGCAGATCTGCGCAGAGGGCGCATGGGGCTGCTTGTAGAGATAGGCGGTCGTCAGCCTGGTGTAGGGCTCGCCCGTGGCGGTCGAGATCATGCCGGCTGAATCCGTGGCGAGGCCGCGCCCGTAGAAGAGCTGCATCTTCGTTCCCGGACAGCTCGCCTCGCAGTTCTTCTGATCGCGCTCGAAGTCGCCGCTCGACGCGGCGTTCGACATCGGGAAAAAATAGCCGTCGCAGGTGCGCACGCACATGGTGCGGTATTCGCCGGGGCCGGCTCGGGACGGGGCCTGCCATTCGATGATGCTGCCGCTCACCGACTTCGCGCCCGCCGGCTGGCCGACCGGCTCGATGCTGCCGCCGAGGATGCGCACGGATTGTTCCGGTTGCCGCGCTTCAGCGGCGCGCGCTTCGGCCTTCGCCTTGTTGCATCCATTGGCGTCGAGCAGGGCTTGAAGCCGCGTCCTGTCGCGGCGCGAGCCGCCGCCGGCAAGCCTGGCCCGCTTGCGCTCCAGCGCGTCGAGGTTGCGGTTCATGCGCTCCTGCGCCGCGTTCAGCGTGGCACATTGGGCGACATTGCCGCCAAACAGGGAAAAACCGCAGCCGGCGGCGCCCGCACGCTGCCGTGCCTTTTCGAGTTCCCGGCGCTGCCGGGCGATCGCGTCGTCGTATTTGGCCAGCAATTTCGGTCCGCCGCCGCCTTTTGCGGAAACCGCCGCCAGTTCGGCTTGAAGCTGGCGGCAGATGCGGGGGGCGGCATCCGCCCCGGCCGTGCCGGCCGCAAGTGCGGCGGCGCCGAAAAGCGCACCCGCCAGCGCCAGCTTGCAGTCAAAGCCTCGCATCTGCCCCGTTCCGCCGACCGACCCGGTCGCAGTCTAGCGCCCGGTGAGTTAACCCTTTCTTTAGCCTGCTGAGGCACCGGCCGCCGCGGCTTCACGACCCGCCCGCTGCGTCGCCTGGGCGCGGTGGGAGGTCTCGGCCACCGCGATCGCCGTCATGTTGACGATGCCGCGCGAGGTGACGGAGGGCGTCAGTATATGGGCGGGCATGTCGGTGCCGAGCAGGATGGGGCCGACATGCAGCGCGTCCAGCATGGTGCGCAGCGCCGTCAGGGTGATGTTGGCGGCGTCGAGGCTCGGGAACACCAGCAGGTTCGCCTCGCCCTTGAGCCGGGAGTGCGGATAGACGCGCTGGCGCAGCGGCACCGACAGGGCGGAATCCGCGTGCATCTCGCCGTCGCATTCGAGTTCGGGCGCCATGCGGGCCAGAAGCGCGGCGGCCCAGGCCATCTTCTTCGCGCTCGGCGCCTCGTGCGAGCCGAAATCGGACAGCGAGACCAGCGCCGCCTTCGGCTCGATGCCGAATCGGCGGATCTCCTCCGCCGCCAGCATGGTCATCTCGGCGATCTGCTCGGCCGTCGGGTCGACGGTGACATAGGTGTCGGTCAGGAACAGAACGCCGCGCTGCGAGATCAGCATGGACAGCGCCGAAAGCTCGTTGACGCCCTCGCGCGTGCCGATCAGCCGGTTGACGTTGCGCAGGTGGCGGGCGAAGCGGCCCTCCAGGCCGCAGATCATGGCGTCGGCCTCGCCGCGCTTCATGGCAAGGGCAGCGATCACGGTGGGATCGGTGCGCACCATGGTGCGGGCGGCCTCCTGAGTGATGCCGCGGCGGCCGCCCAGCTCGATCAGGAGATCGACATAGTGGCGGTAGCGCGGGTCGTCCTCGGGATTGATCAGGCCGAAATCCACGCCCGGCCGGATGCGCAGCCCGTAGCGCTTCAGGCGCACCTCGATGACATGCGGACGGCCGATCAGGATCGGCTCGGCAATCCCTTCCTCCAGCACCACCTGGGCTGCGCGCAGCACGCGCTCGTCCTCGCCGTCGCCATAGATGACGCGCTTGGCGCTGGCCGCCTTGGCGGTGGAGAACACCGGCTTCATGACGAGGCCGGAGCGGAAGACGAAGCGGTTCAGCCTGTCGACATAGGCCGCCATGTCGGCGATCGGCCGTGTGGCCACGCCCGAATCGCTGGCGGCCTGGGCGACTGCCGGCGCGACGCGCAGGATAAGCCGCGGGTCGAAGGGCGAGGGGATCAGGAAATCCGGCCCGAAGCCCGGAGTTTCGCTGGAATAGGCCCGGGCGGCGATGTCGGAAGGCTCCTCGCGCGCGAGCGCCGCAATCGCCTGCACCGCAGCCATCTTCATCTCCTCGTTGATGGCGCTGGCCCCGCAATCGAGCGCGCCGCGGAAGATATAGGGAAAGCAGATGACGTTGTTGACCTGGTTGGGATAGTCCGAGCGGCCGGTGCAGATCATGGCGTCGGGCCGCGCCGCGCGCGCGACCTCGGGCATGATCTCGGGCGTCGGGTTGGCCAGCGCCAGGATCAGCGGATGCGGCGCCATCAGGTGCAGCAGTTCCGGCTTGAGCACGCCGGCGGCGGAGAGGCCGAGGAACACGTCCGCGCCCGGCAGCACGTCGGCCAGCGTGCGGTGCGGCGTGTCCTTCACATAGGTGTCCTTCCAGCGGTCCATCTCCTCGACACGGCCGCGCCAGGCGACGCCGAAGCGATCGGTGACCCAGATGTTCTCCACCCTGGCACCCAGCGAGACGAGCAGGTTGAGACAGGCCAGCGCGGCTGCCCCCGCGCCGGAGGTGACGATCTTGACGTCCTCGATCTTCTTGCCGGCCAGCTCAAGCCCGTTGACGATGGCGGCCGCCACGATGATGGCGGTGCCGTGCTGGTCGTCGTGGAAGACGGGAATGCGCATGCGCTGCTTGAGCTGCTCCTCCACCTCGAAGCATTCCGGCGCCTTGACGTCCTCGAGGTTGATGCCGCCGAAGGTGGGTTCCAGCGCCGAGATGGTGCTCACCATGAGCTCGATGTCGGGCGCGTCGATCTCGACATCGAACACGTCGATGTCGGCGAACTTCTTGAACAGCACGGCCTTGCCTTCCATCACCGGCTTGGAGGCGAGCGGGCCGATATTGCCGAGGCCGAGCACGGCGGTGCCGTTCGAGATGACCGCGACGAGATTCGCCCGGGCCGTGTAGTCGGCGGCCAGCGCCGGGTCGTCGCGTATGGCCAGGCAGGGCGCCGCCACGCCGGGCGAATAGGCCAGCGCCAGGTCGCGCTGGTTGCCCAGCGGCTTGGTGGGCTGGATCTCGAGCTTGCCCGGCTTCGGATGCTTGTGGAAGAAAAGGGCCGCCTCGTCGAGATCGGAATTCGCCGCCTTTTCGCCTTCGCTTCTCATACTGGCCCGTCCCTCCTTGATCACGCTCTTTCTAGCATGTGCCGCTGCTTTTTCGAGGCGTGAAAACCGTGTTTGCGCCGGCACGGATGCCGGCCGGTAAAATAACGCTATCCCAGCAACTTGCGGCCGAAAGTTGGCGGATCGTATCAGGCAACCATTTCAGAATGCGCTTACGTAAAGGCCGCCGTCCACGGGGATGTTCTGGCCGGTCAGGTAACCGGCATGGACCGAGCAGAGGAAGGCGCAGATCTGGCCGAACTCCTCCGGCGTGCCGAGGCGTCTGGCCGGAATGTCGGCGCTGATGCGCGCCTTGCGCTCGGCCGCCGCAGCCGGGTCTTCCGGCGTGCCTGCCTCATGCGGGGCGCGCAGGCGGTCGGTGTCCAGCTTGCCGGGCAGCAGGTTGTTGATGGTGACGTTGCGGTCGGCCACGGTGCGGGCGACGCCGGCCAGGAAGGAGGTGAGCCCGGCGCGTGCGCCGGAGGAGAGGTCGAGCCCGGGGATAGGTACGTAGACGGACAGCGAGGTGATGTTGACGATGCGGCCGAAGCCGCGCGCCGCCATGCCGTCGAGCACGGCTTTGACCAGCTCGATCGGCGTGACCATGTTGTTGGTCACCCCTTCCAGTATCTTGGCCCGGTCGAGTTCGCGGAAATCGCGGAAGGGCGGTCCGCCATTGTTGTTGACCAGTATGTCGGGCTCCGGGCAGGCGGCAAGCAGGGCGGCCTGCACCTGCGGGTCGGAGACGTCGCCGGCGACCTCGGCGACATGGACGCCCCACCGCTGCCGCAGGTCCCGTGCCGTGCCCGCCAGCAGCTCGGCGTTGCGGCCGTTGACGACGAGGTCGCAGCCCGCCTCGGCAAGCGCCTCCGCGCAGCCCCGCCCCAGCCCCTTGCTGGAGGCGCATACGATCGCCTTCTTTCCGCGAATGCCGAGATCCATCTTCAAATCCTCCGGTTGGGGCCGCAACTTATCCCTGCCGCGGGGCCTGCCTCAAGGGCGGCGAGGCTCAGCCCCACAGGTCGGGCATCGCCGGCGAGACGAGCGACCCATGGTAGACGAGACCGGACTGCCGGTCGCGCGCGAGCAGCAACGGGCCGTCCAGGTCGACATATTCCGCATCCTGCGCCAAAAGCAGGGCCGGGGCCATGGCCAGCGACGTGCCGACCATGCAACCCACCATGATGCCGAATCCCATCTCCCTGGCGCGCCTGTGCAAGGCCAGCGCCGCCGTGAGCCCGCCGGCCTTGTCGAGCTTGATGTTGATCGCGTCGTAGAGACCGGACAGTCCGTCGAGGTCTTCCGCCACATGCACGCTTTCGTCGGCGCAGATCGGGACCGGGCGATCGATATGGCCCAGGATGCGGTCCTGACCCGCCGGCAGCGGCTGCTCGATCAGCGAAACGCCCAGTTCGGCGGCCGCCGCCATGTTAGCTTCGATGTCGCCCTCGCTCCAGCCTTCGTTCGCGTCGATGATGAGCCGGCTTGCGGGCGCGGCCTGCCGCACGGCACGGATGCGGTCGATGTCTTCGCTGCCGCCGCCGAGCTTGACCTTGAGCAGGGGGCGCCCGGAATTGGCGCGCGCCTGCGCGGCCATCGCCTCCGGCGCCGCGAGCGACAAGGTGTAGGCGGTTTCGACGGGGCGGGGAACGCAGCCCAGCCGCGCGGCCACGGAGGTGGAGGTCGCCTTCGCTTCGAGATCCCACAACGCGCAATCGACGGCGTTGCGCGCCGCGCCGGCCGGCATCGCCTGCGTAAGCTCCGCCCGTGTCATGCCGGCAGCCAGCGGCCCGCGCACGGCCTCGATGGCCGCCACCACGCCCTCGATCATCTCGCCATAGCGCCGGTAGGGAACACATTCGCCGCGGCCGGCGTTGCCCCCTTCGCGAATCGTGCAGGTGACGACCTCGGCCTCCGTCTTGGAGCCGCGCGAGATGGTGAAGGTGCCCGCGATGGGGAAACGCTCGGCTTCGACCGAAATGACACGCGGCATGTTTTTCTTCTCCGGCAACGTGACGGGCGCGCGGCGCCGAAATCGACAGGCCCGCTTCGTCAGGCTAAACAGGACGCCATGTTGACCATCGGCAAACGCGACGCAAGCAGCAAGGCCGACGCGCAGGACGCCCGTCAGCCGCGCGTCGTCGTCGGTCGCGAGGACGATATGCTCGGCTGCGCCTTTTCCGGCAACTGGATCACGCGCCGGGTGGCCGCGGTGGACGCGGAAATGCGCGGCATAGAAAAGCAAAGCGGTTTCAAGCGTCTGGCACTCGATTTCTCGAATGTCGGGAAGATGGATACGGCCGGCGCATGGCTGATCGAGCGGCTCATTGCCGCCAATCATCAGCGGGGCGTGGAGGTTTCCATCCAGGGCCAGAGCAAGACGGTTTCCGTATTGCTCGACGCGGTCAGCGAGGCGGTGCACCGCGACGAAGAGGCCAGGCCGGTTTACCGCCCCAACATCGTCATCCGGACGCTGGAGTCGATCGGCCGGCGCGTCTACGAGATGCGCGACGATTTTCTGGCGGCCATGAACATTCTGGGCGCCACCATAGGCGGGGCGCAATTGAAGCTCGGCCGCGGCCATGCCGTCAATCCGGCCGCCATCTTCAACCAGCTCGACCGCATGGGCGTCGGCGCCATTCCGGTGGTGGTGCTGATGTCGGTGATCGTCGGCGCCATCATCGCCCAGCAGGGCGCCTACCAGTTGCGCTATTTCGGCGCCGACATCTTCGTGGTCGACCTGGTCGGCGTGCTGGTGCTGCGGGAACTCGGCGTGCTGATGACGGCGATCATGATCGCCGGCCGCTCGGGCAGCGCCATCACCGCCGAGATCGGCTCGATGAAGATGCGCGAGGAGGTGGACGCGCTCAAGGTCATCGGCCTCAATCCCATCGGGGTGCTGGTGTTTCCGCGGCTGGTGGCGCTGGTCGTCGGGCTGCCGTGCCTGACCGTACTGGCCAATTTCGCGGCGCTCGGAGGCGGCATGCTCGCCGCCTGGCTCTATTCGGACATTCCACCGGCCGCCTTCCTCGACCGGCTGCGGGCGGCGATAGACCTCAGCACCATCTTCGCCGGGCTCATCAAGGCGCCTTTCATGGCCATCATCATCGGCACCATCGCCTCCGTGGAGGGCATGAAGGTCGGCGGCAGCGCCGAATCGCTCGGCCTGCACGTCACCGCCTCCGTGGTGAAGTCGATCTTCGTCGTCATCATCCTCGACGGGCTGTTCGCCATCTTCTATGCGGCGATCGATTTCTGACATGGCGGCGGTGGAGCAGCAGGCCGGTACGGCGGAACAGGCGGGGCACGAGGAGATCGTGCTCTCGGCCTCCGAGATCACCGTGGCCTTCGGCGACAACGTCATCCTGGACGGGCTTTCGCTGGACATCAGGCGCGGCGAGATCCTGGGCTTCGTCGGGGCTTCCGGCTCGGGCAAGTCCGTGCTGCTGCGCACCATCCTCGGCCTGGTGCGCAAGCGCTCGGGCACGATCCGGCTGTTCGGCATCGACGTGGAGAAGGCCAGCGACACCGAGCGGCTGGCCATCGACATGCGGCTGGGCGTGCTGTTTCAGCAAGGGGCGCTGTTCTCGGCCCTGACGGTGCTGGAGAACGTGCAGGTGCCGATGCGGGAATATCTGGATCTGCCCAGAAAGCTGATGGACGAGCTGGCGCTGCTCAAGATCGAGCTGGTCGGCCTTTCGCCCAACGATTCCGGCAAGTATCCGTCGGAGCTTTCCGGCGGCATGATCAAGCGCGCGGCGCTGGCGCGCGCGCTGGCGCTCGACCCGGACATCGTCTTCCTGGACGAGCCGACCTCCGGGCTCGACCCGATCAGCGCGGCCGAATTCGACGAACTGGTGGTGAAGCTGCGCGATACGATGGGGCTTACCGTCTACATGGTCACGCACGATCTCGATTCGCTGTTCACCACCTGCGACCGCGTGGCCGTTCTCGGCCGGAAGAAGGTTCTGGTCGAAGGCACGATCGAGGACATGCTCAAGAGTGAGGAACCCTGGGTAAAATCCTATTTCCGCGGGAAACGCGCGCGGCAGCTTGATCTTGCCGCCCGGCAGTAGCGATAAGTGAGCGATGGAAACCAGAGCCAACTACGTCATCGTCGGCATCTTCACGCTGGTCGCGATCCTGGCCGCGTTCGCCTTCGTGTACTGGACGGCGGCGATCGGCGATCGCGGGGAAACCGCGATGCTGCGCGTGCGCATTCCCGGCTCCGCCTCGGGGCTCGGCCGCGGCAGCTTCGTGCTGTTCAACGGCGTGAAGGTGGGCGACGTGC
>DAOKZN010000026.1:0-14111 GCA_035325625.1 Mesorhizobium sp.
TGCGCAGCTTGAAGGTGTAGACGGTGCCGTCGTCCGACACGGTCCAGCTCTCGGCGGCGCCGGGAATGAGGTTGGCCTTCTCGTCCTGCATGACCAGGCCCTGGAACAGGTCGCGCAGGACATGGGCCTCGTAGACGGTGGAGGTCTTGTGCGGATCGAGCGACTCAGGCTCCGCGGCGCTGCCGCGGTTGTAGACGGTTTCGGCGAAGGCCGGCACCGAAAAGGCGCCCGCGCCGAGCGCCAGCGTCGTGGCGAACACGGTCGCCTTCAACATCGATTTCAGCATCTTGCTCTCCTCCCGGCGCGCGGCGCCGCACTCGCGTTGAACCCCGCGAGGAGCTTTTTCCCCTTTCGCGGGTGGCCGCCGGGTCTGCTGCCCGGCCGCAGCATGCGCTGACAGTAACGCGCGCATTCCAATTTTCAACACATCTTCGTGATGCCGCAGGGGCAGGCCAGGGGCGCGGCGGATCGGCCCCGCGGCAGGCACAGCAGCACAGCGGCGGCCGGCCGTTTCGCCGAACGGACGGCACGCTTCGCCGGCACATTATTATACTAACTTTGTAGATTTTATTGACTGAGAGGCAGGGTGTGCCATACTGCCGGCTCGGAAATGCCTGGTATTCACGGCGCCTAGGAACAGGAGGCTATGATGTTTCAGACGTTTTTGCGGTCGGCTCCCGCCAGGCTGGAATCCTGGGCCGGCAATCTCTTTGCGTCCATCCTCGTTCTTCCCGAGTCGCGATCCGACCGGTTCCGCCCCGACGACACGGCCAAGGCGGAGGACGACGAAAGCGACCGCCTCGAACGCGAGGAAGGTTTCTACTGGTGGCCGGGGATGTACGGCCACTGGTAGGCTGCAACGCAAGACGCGGCCGGCCGGCACGGCCGCGTCCGATCTCTTCAAAAGCGAGGAACCGCGATGGCCACTCTCCTTCCGGCCCTGCACGAGGGGCATGCCCCTGTCCATCTCCATCTCGCCTTCTCGGAGGCCCTGGAAGCCTATGAAGGCTGGCGGCATGGGGAAATCGAGCCGGCGGTCGAATTCGAAGGCCGGCTGGTTGCCGTGAGCGCCGTCTTCGGCCGCATGCGGAACTGCACCGACCTGCTGCCGATGCGCGTCGCCGAAGACATTGCGGCGGCCATTCCCGGCGAGGCGACCTTCGAGGGCAGCGACGGCCAGGCTACCTATGCCGAGGCCGCGCGGGTCCTGCGCGCCCTGTGCGTGGCCCGCCTGCGCGGCGAGGACGACCGCGTGCGGGAGGGCACCAGCAACTGACGCGCACGGCGCGGCGCCACGGCCTCGCCTTCGATCCCCTCGTCCCCTGGAACGGGAGAGGCTGACGATGGCACGCCCCAGGCGGGCGGGCCAAGGCGGGCCGGCCCAAGAGCAGGTCAATTTTCCAAAAACCCCCGGCAATGAAGACAAGGCAACTCAAATCGCCCTCCAGTTTGGAAGCCGATGCCCCCTGCCGGCTCTCGAAACCGGAGTAATCTCTTGCCGGAAAGCGCCCCTGCGGCGCAGGCGGACGCACCGATGGCCGCAACGATGCAAGGCCGCCGGCCTGCCCGACCGAACGGTGCGACGGCCAACGGCACCGGAACATGGACCCGCGTCCGGGCAAGTCTTCAGGGAGGAAGCCCAATTGCTTGAAAAGGAAGGAAAACCGGCTCCCGGCCGCTTGTATATAGCGCCTATCGACTTTATAGGTGGACATTGCGGGCGTCGGCCGGGGTTTGCGGGGCGGCTGCCTGTGCCGTCAATGATGGATGCCCTCCATCCAGCCGTAGAGAAACGTTCCTGCCATGCTCACCAAGAAGGGCAAATACGGTCTGAAGGCCCTCGTGCATCTGGCGGGGCTGCCCTCCGGCCAACTGGCCATCGTCAACGACATCGCCACGGCGAACAATATTCCCAAGAAATTTCTGGACGCGATCCTCGGCGAGCTCCGCAATGCCGGCTTCGTGCAGAGCCGCAAGGGCAAGGACGGCGGCTATCGGCTGGCGCGGCCGGCGGACGAGATTCGCATCGGCCATGTGGTGCGGGTTCTCGACGGACCGCTGGCGCCTTTCCCCTGCGCAAGCCGCACCCGTTATCAGCGCTGTGAAGATTGCGACGAGGCGACATGCCAGGTCCGACACATGATGCTGGAGGTAAGGCAGGCGATCGCCGAGGTGCTGGACGAGCGCAGCCTTGCCGAGATGCGCGACAGCGCGGGCAACGAGGCCCCCGTGGAGCTGAAGTTCCTGGCCTGAACGGCCGCTTGCCGACGCGGGCGCAACCATGACCGCCCCCACCGGCTCTTCCATCATCATCGTCGGCGGCGGCGCCAGCGGCGTGCTTCTCGCCGCGCATCTGCTGAAGTCGCCGGCCCCCGACCTGCGGGTCACGCTGATCGAGAAACGCCCCGATTTCGGCCAGGGTGTGGCCTATTCGACGCTGCTGTCGGCCCATGTGCTGAACGTCAGCGCCGGGGGCATGAGCGCCTATCCCGACGATCCCGGCCATTTCCTGCGCTGGCTGCAGGCGCGCGGGCTGGCCCGCCCGGACGAGGAGCCGGTCTATGCGCCGCGAAGCGTCTATGCGCAATATCTGAAGGAGGTGCTGGACAGCCTCGTCGCCCGCGAGGGGCAGAGCTGGCGGCTGCGCCTCATCCACGAGGAAAGCCTTTCCATCGCCCCGGGGCCCTCCGGTGTGGAGGTACGGCTGGCGAACGGCACCAGCGTGGTGGGCCGGCGAGTGGTGCTGGCCACGGGACATGACGAGCAGCCAGCGCCGGGGCAAACCAACGCCGTGCGGATGGGTTCCGAGGCGGACACGGCGCTCGACCCGCACAGCCGCGTGATGGTGCTGGGCACCGGGCTCAGCATGGTCGACGCCTTCCTGACGCTGGAGCAGCGCGGCCACCGCGGCGAGATCGTCGCGGTCTCGCGGCGCGGCCTGCTGCCTTCCCCGCACCGCAAGGGCAGCCCGATCCGGCTGGACGTGGCCGACGTTCCGCTCGGCACGCAACTGTCCTATTTCGTGCGCTGGTTCCGCGACCTGGTCAGAGAAAAGCAGGCCATGGGCGTGGACTGGCGCGACGTGGTGGACGGGCTGAGGCCGTTCAACCAGCTCATATGGCGGAACTGGCCCTCCTCGGCCAAGCGCCGCTTCGTCGAGCACACCAAGGCGTGGTGGGACGTCCACCGCCACCGCATGGCGCCGGAGATCCATGCGCGCGTCATGCAGGCGATCCGGACCGGCCGGATACGGATCTTCGCCGGGCGGGTTGCCGGCATCGAGCGCAACGGCGCCCTGAAAGTCCGCCTGCAGGCGCGCCAGACCAAGGCCACGGAAACCGTCGAGGTCGAACGCATCTACGACTGCACCGGCATCATCCGCGATGTCTCGGCCACCTCGAACAAGGCGCTGAGGTCGCTCATCGACCGCGGGCTCGCCCGTCCCGATCCGATGCGGCTGGGCCTGGACGTGACGGCGAATTGCGAACTGATCGCCCGCGACGGATCGGTGGTGAGCAACATCTTCGCGGTGGGGCCGCTGACGCGCGGCACCTTCTTCGAGATCGACGCCGTTCCCGACATCCGCGTCCAGTGCGCGCGGCTGGCAAAGCGCCTGACGGGTTGAGGAAGGGCGGAAGCGCCGGCTCCGCAAGAGGCGGCAGGCGCCCCTCGCGAGGCTTGCGCGTCGCGCACAACGCGCGGCGGAATTCCTTCTGCGATCCCGGGCTACAGTCCCGGGCGGCCCGCAGCCGGCTGCCGCTTCCGGGCGACATGGTTCTCGGTTTGGAAATGCCCGTCGCCAAGCTCTTCTGGCAGCGAGCGTTCCAGCAGTGCCCGGATTTCCTCGCCGATCAGGCCGACCGTGCCGAGGTCCCGCGGACCGACGAACATGAATTCCCGCACGCCGGCGAGCGCGTAGGGCCGCAATGCGGAGGCGATGCGGGCCGCCGTGCGCCCCACTTTTACCGCTTCTGGGTTCCACTCGCCCGGCCTCGCCTCAGGCTCGCCGAGCGTCACCGGAAGGGCGAAACGCAGCTTGTCGGCCCGCCCGCGTTCGGCGGCGGCATTTCGGGCCCGCTGCATGAGCTGCGCGGTTTCCCCCGGCGTGCCGGCCGCAAGCTCCAGCACATCGGCGTGGCGGGCGGCGACCTTGAGGGCGATGCCCGACCGCCCGCTGATGCGGATCAGCGGGCTTGCGGCGTCCGGCGCCTTTGCCGGAACGTAGCCGCCCCTGATGCTGTAGAAGGCGCCCTCATGGTCGAACGGCTTCTCGCTCAGCCACAGCCGCTTGAGCAGCACCAGATATTCGTCGGTTCGCTGCCACAGGGCGTCATGGGAGACGGTCCGCCCGGCGACGGAAGCCTCGTCCGGTGGGCCGCTCACCATCCGCAGGGCCAGCCGGCCGCCGCTTCTGGCGTTGAGCGCCGCCAGATGGTAGGCCGCCACCACGGGCGCGACCATGCCCGCCCAGTGCGTAAGCGCCACTTCGAGGCCGGAGGTCCGGGCCAGCGCCTCGTCGGCGAGGTCCAGGCTCGCCAGCAACCCGACCGGATGCTCCACGACGATCCGGCGAAAGGCGGACGCCTCTATGGCGGCCGGCCAGTTTTCGGCCGTCTCGAACAGGGGTTTTCCCGTGGCGTCCACGGCCGGGACATAGGTGAACTCGATCGGCATTTTCGTCTCCTCCTCGACTTCGCCGCCCGATCCGGCAAAACATCGCCGGGCGAAGAGCTGCCCATCCGACAGGAGGCCGGTTTTCCCGGCTCTCCGGGGTCGGAGGATCAGGGAATCAGGCCGGCAACCAGCGCTGCCGAAAATCCGAAGGCCAGCACGAATGCGAAATAAGGCAGGGCCATAGCCACCTCCCGCGAGCGAGGCACCAGGGGCGCGATTCCGAAACGTGCATAGCGGTTTTCGTCAGAGATCATGCGCCACCAGAGAGACGGAGCAGGGCAGCGGTTCGGGAAAACCCATCCTGCTCGGATCATTCGACATTCCAGGTTCGGGCCAAGTCCGGGCCAGGTTCGGGTCCAGCTCCAACCCGCCCGCTCGTCCGGCTCCTTGCCCGGACGACATGCATCGACGTTACGTAGTCAAAATCTACTATAAATCTATAAAACCGATAGACATTATCTTTTGCTTTTATCGCGCCCGGGATAGGAATCCCATCCCGGGCGCGGGTCGTTTTTGGAAATAATTCGCTTGCGCATGCCGCGGACCGCGACTCGCGGCCTTACTAGGCAGGCTTACTGGGCAGGCTTGTAGATCTGGTCGAAGATGCCGCCGTCGCCGAAATGGTAAGGCTGGGCCTTCTTCCAGCCACCGAACTGCGGATCGTCGATGGAGACCAGCTTGATGTCCTTCTGCCAAGTCAGGTCGGCCGGATCGACCAGATCGGGCTTGTAGGGCCGGTAATGGTTCTTGGCGATGATGCCCTGCGCTTCCTTGGAATAGAGGTATTTCAGATACTCCTCCGCCACCTTGCGGGTGCCCTTGGCGTCGACATTGGCGTCGACGATGGCCACCGGCGGCTCGGCGAGGATCGAGGAGGACGGGTAGACGATGTCGAAATTGTCGGCGCCGAACTCGTCCAGCGCCAGATAGGCCTCGTTCTCCCAGGCCAGCAGCACGTCGCCCAGCTGCTTCTGCGCGAAGGTGACGGTGGAGCCGCGCGCCCCGGTGTCGAGCACCGGCACGTTGGCGAAGAGCTTGCCGACGAACTCCTTCGTCTTGGCCTCGTCGTTGCCGTCCTGCGCGTTGGCGTAGGCCCAGGCGGCCAGGTAGTTCCAGCGCGCGCCGCCCGAGGTCTTCGGGTTCGGGGTGATGACCTGCACGCCGTCCTTGACCAGGTCGCCCCAGTCATTGATGGCCTTGGGGTTGCCCTTGCGCACCAGGAAGACGATGGTGGAGGTGTAGGGCGCGGAATTGTTCTCGAAGGTCGTGCGCCAGTCGGGCTTGATCTTGCCGGAGTTCTGGACGATGGCGTCGATGTCGCTCTCCAGCGCCAGCGTCACCACGTCGGCCTCCAGCCCGTCGATGACCGCGCGCGCCTGCTTGCCAGAGCCGCCATGCGACTGCTGGATGGTGACGGTCTCGCCGGTCTGTGCCTTCCAGTAGCTGGCGAAGGCGTCGTCATACTGCTTGTAGAGCTCGCGCGTCGGATCGTAGGACACGTTGAGAAGGGTGGTGTCGGCGAGCGCAAAACCCAGCGCCCCAAACTGCACCGTGCCGGCTACCAGCGCCGCCAACAGCGGCCGAAAAGGAATTCGGGTCATTTAGCTCTCCATCAATGAGATCGTAGCCGTTTAAGTCTATTGAAATAGTGGCAATTGAACGCAATCAAATTTGCATTGTTTTCCGGCTGCGAGAAATTTTTTTCTGCGCAAAGACGCCGTGAGGGAGATGTTCGACGAGGCCCGGCCTCGCACGTCCGCCGCCGCTTTCGCGGCGCACCGGGGACAGGCGGAGCCGACATATGAAAAAGGCGCTCCGCAGCCGCATCTGCGCCGCGGAACGCCTGCATCGAGGCATCCGTCCGTCGTTGCCTCGCCTTCTACGGACCGCGCTTCCTCGCGGTCAGTCCGGCCTGGGGCAGGCTGCCAGCACGAAGTCGTGCGCGACGTCCCAGAACGGATTGGCGAAATCATATTCCTGCGCACGCGCCGGATCGTCCGTCCGCTTGAACGTTGCCAGGAGGCTTTCCTTCACCCCGAACACGGCGTCGGACCCGATATAGGGGTCGTCCGGGTCGAAGATATGGGTGGTCAGCGGCTCGAACCCCTCGGCCTTGATGATGTAGTGCAGGTGCGCCGGGCGATAGGGATGCCGGCCGAGCTCCTTCAGAAGCTGGCCCACGGTGCCGTCGTCCGGGATCGGATAGTATTTCGGCTTCACCGCGCGGAACCAGTAGCGGCCGTCGGCGCCGGTGCGAAACATCCCGCGCAGGTTGAAGTCGGGCTGGATGCCCTTCTGCTGCACGTCGTAGAAGCCTTCGTCATTGGCCTGCCACACGTCGATGACGGCGTTTGCGATCGGCCTGCCTTCCGTGTCCAGTATGCGGCCGTGCACGACCATGTCCTCGCCCTTGCGGTCGAGGCAGATATTGGTGCCCATCGGCAATTCGGGTGCGTCCGCCACGTGGAACGGGCCGAGGACGGTCGATTCCGAGGCCCCCGAGGGCTTCCTGTTGTTGATCGCGTCGACCAGCATCGACACGCCCAGCACGTCGGACAAAAGGATGAACTCCTGGCGCCAGTCGGTGCAGAGCTGGCCGGTCCTGCTCAGGAACATGATCGCCTGGAACCATTCGTCCTGCGTCGGCTCGATCTCCTTCACCGCCTCGTGCAGCTTGCGGGTGACGACCTCCATGACCTGCTTGAGCCGCGGGTTCGTGGCCTTCTCGTTGCGGCCGGTGACCACCTCGACGGAGTCCTCCTCGGTGAAGAAGCCCTTCTCGTGCGATTCCATGTCTGCCCCTCCCCTCACCTGTCCAGTATGGTCTTGAGCACGCGGCGCAGCTCGGTCGCGGGGTCGGGCGCGACGGTCTCCCGCCGCCAGCAGACATGGTGGTCGGGCCTGACCAGGACGACGCCGGAATCGCGCACCTCGCGGGCACGCGCCCAGTCGCCGGAAAAGTCCTGCCAGTGCTGGCGGGGGCCGATGAGATGGCCGCGGATGTCGATGCCGAGCTCCGCCCCGACCGCCCGGGCCGCGTCGAGCCAGGGTTGGCCGCCGATGCCGGTGAGCACGGTGAACGCGCCATGGCCGGTCAGGTCGAGCGTGGAGGCCTTGTCGCCCCTGTCGGTATGCACCCACACATGCGGCAGCCTGGCCCCCGGCCAGGTCGTCGGCTGGTGGTGCAGCTCGGCGTCCTTCTCGAAGGCGGGCTCGGGCTGGCCGTCGGTCACCACCGCGTCCGAGCGGTAGCGCTGGTTCATCTCGACCCCGTGGGCGTCGAATTCGTAGATCTTGTCGGCGATGGTCTCGCGGATCCGGCGCCGCTGCTCCTCGGCGGCCGGCGTGTCGTTGCAGCGCGCGTCCATGTTGGCCTGCATCTTGACCGGATCGATGGAATCGAGCAGGCCGAGCGCCTTGAAGATCGGCCCGAACTCCTCGATCGACTTGTTGGCGCGGGTGACGATCTGCTTGGCCACCGGCGCGCGCTCGCGCGTGTAGCTGTCCAGCAGCCCCTGCCCTGCCCGGCCCTGGATGACATGGGCCAGCTTCCAGGCCAGGTTGAAGCCGTCCTGGATGGAGGTGTTGGAACCGAGCCCGTTCGACGGCGGGTGGCGGTGCGTGGCGTCGCCCATGCAGAAGACGCGCCCCTTCGACATCTCGGTGGCGTACATGTTGTTGACCGTCCAGGTCGAGACGGACTCGACCGCCACCTCCAGCTCGGGGTCGCCGACCAGCTCGCGCACCACCTTCCTGGCGAAGACGTCGTCGACCTTCGGCGCGGGCTGGTTGATGTCATAGCCCCATACGATCAGCCATTCGTTCCACGGCCGGACCATGCGCACCAGGCCCATGCCGATGCCGCCGACATCGGCGCCCGGCTGCACCACCCAGTAGAGCACCGACGGCCGGTGGGCGACATAGCGGGACAGGTCGGCCTTGAACAGGATGTTCATGGAGCCGGCGACGCCCATCTTGCCCTCGAAGGAAAGGCCGGCATGCTCGGCCACCAGCGAGTTGCCGCCATCGGCGCCGACGAGATATTTCGAGCGCACGGTGAATTCCTTGCCGCTCAGGCGGTCGCGGCAGGTGGTGGTCACGCCCTCGGCGTCCTGCACATGCGACAGGTACTCCGTCGACATCCGCGCCTGCGTGCCGCGCGAGCAGGCCGTCTTGAACAGCAGCGGCTCCATGAAGGTCTGCGGCAGGTCGTTCATGTGGGTGGGCGAGGAGAGCTGGTGCTCGGCCCGCGACAGCGGATGCATGCCCCAGCTCTTCATGCGGCCGATCTCCTCGCCGGCAAGCGAGGTGCAGAACACGTTCTCCCCCATCAGCTCCTGGCCGGTGGCGAACATGTAGGCTTCCTCCTCCACATCCTCGCCCAGGTCGCGCAGCACCTCCATGGTGCGCTGGTTGGTTATGTGGGCGCGCGGCGTGTTGGCCAGCCAGCGATAGCGGTTGATCACCATGTTCTCCACGCCGTAGGTCGAAAGCAGCGCGGCGGTGACCGAGCCCGCCGGCCCGGTGCCGATGATCAGCACGTCGGTATTGAAGTCAGCCATTTGGCCCTCCCTTGGTATTTTCACTGAGCGGTTGCGGCGCGCCGGCCAGGCGGCGCCGAACGGGGAAAAGCTGGATGCCGGTCCGCTGCGCGAACAGGCCCCACAGGCCGCGCGGCGCAAACAGCATGACGGCGATGCCGATCAGGCCGAGCACCATCAGGTACCAGGAGCCGTATCCGGCCAGCAGCTTCTGCAGGGCGAAGAAGACGATGACGCCGACGATGGGGCCCTCGATCGTGCCGATGCCGCCGATAACGACGATGAAGATGACATAGGCGGTCCAGTCGGTGACCGCGAAGGCGGCGTCCGGCGAGATGCGCGCCTTCTGGACGTAGATCAGCGCACCGCAGAGCCCGGTGACGAAGGCCGCGGCGAAATAGACGGTGGCCTTCATGCGCCTTGCGTCCACCCCCACCGAGCGCGCGGCCTCCTGGTTGTCGCGCACCGCCGTCAGGCCGAGCCCCTGCCGCGACCGCAGCAGGCGGTAGATCAGCCCGACGGCCAGCACCGCCAGCGCCAGCGCCAGCCAGTAGGTCAGGATGTCGCCCGCGCCGGACGCCCGCACGCCGAAGAACCGGCCGACCGCCTCCAGGCCTCACATATCGCGCACCGCGTCGCGCGGCAGCGAGGTGCCGGTGCCGCCGCCCAGCACCTTCCACTGCGCCACGGCCAGCCGCACCACCTCGGCCACGACCCAGGAGCCGATGGCGAAATAGGCCCCCTGCAGCCTGAACAGGAAGAAGGCGATCGGAACAGCGAGCAGCGCCGAGCCGACGCCGGCGACGAGGATGGAAAGCAGGGGATCGACGCCCGCCAGGATGACGCAGGCGAACATCACATAGGCGCCGAAGCCGACGAAAGCCTGCTGGCCGACCGAGACCAGCCCGGCATAGCCCGCCAGCAGGTTCCAGCTCTGCGCCAGCACCAGCATGGTCAGGATGAAGAACAGGTCCTGAAGCGTGCCGCGGGCCACGAAGAACGGGGCGGCGACGCCGAGCGCGACGGCCGCGAGGGCGACCACGCTGAATATCGAGGACGCCCTCGTCCGGGTCTCGACGCGCCAGGTCTTCTGAGCGGGAGCGAGCATGGCGTTCAATCCACCGCGCGCGGGAACAGGCCGCGCGGCCTGACCAGCAGGATGACGAGAAAGGCGACATGGCCGGCCAGGATCTGCCATTCGGGGTTGATGGCCGCGCCCAGGGTCTGCGCCACGCCGATGACGATGCCGCCGGCGAGCGTTCCCCACAGCGAGCCGAGCCCGCCGATGATGACCGCCTCGAAGGCGTAGATCAGGCGGGCCGGGCCGATGGTCGGATCGAAGTTCGCCCGGGTGCCGAGATAGAGCGCGGCGATGGTGACCACCACCATGGCGATGCCCGTGGCGGTGGCGAAGATGCGCCGCGGCCGCACGCCCATCAGCCCGGCGGTCACCGGATCGTCGGACGTGGCGCGGAAGGCGCGGCCGAGCGAGGTCCGGTAGAAGATCTGGTTGAGGCCGACGATCACCGCCAGGGCGGACAGCAGCGTCAGCAGCGGCATGACGCCGACATTGATCGGGCCGAACGCGATGGAGGCGGCTTCGAGGTTGCTTGCGGGGATGCGGCGGCTGTCCGCGGTGAAGCCTTCCAGCAGCGCGTTCTGGATGACGACGGAAAGGCCGAAGGTGACCAGCAGCGGCGGCAGGATGTCGTCGCCGAGGGTGCGGTTGAGCAGATGGTACTGGAGCAGCCAGCCGGCCGCGAACATCAGCGGCATGGCCACCAGCGCGGCCAGGAACGGATTGAGGCCCAGCGCGCTGACCAGCATCAGGATGACGAAGGCCGCCAGCACGATGAGGTCGCCATGCGCCAGGTTGACCAGCCGCATGATGCCGAACACGAGCGACAGGCCCGCCGCGAACAGGGCGTAGAGTCCGCCCAGCAGGATGCCCTGCACGATGGTGTCGAGCCAGATCATGCGGCGGCTCCGAAATAGGCGGCGTGGATGGCTTCGCGCGTCAGCGCCTGCGGCGCGCCGGAAAGCGTGATGCGGCCCTCCATCATGCAATAGACGCGGTCGGCCACCTTGAGTGCCTGGCCGATGTCCTGCTCGACCACGACGATCGAGGCGCCCGCGGCCCGGATCCGCGGAAAGGCGGCGTAGATGTCCTTTATGACGACCGGGGCAAGGCCGAGGCTGATCTCGTCGCACAGCAGCACGCGCGGGTTCGACATCAGCGCGCGGCCGATCGCGACCATCTGCTGCTGGCCGCCGGACAGCGCCGTGCCCGCATTGGCGCGGCGCTCCCCCAGCACCGGGAACAGGCCATAGATGGCGTCGAGGGTCCACGGGCCGTCCACCGCCCGCCCGTAGCGGCCGATGAGCAGGTTCTCCTCCACGCTCAGCGAGGGGAAGAGCTTCCGCCCCTCCGGCACCATGGCGATGCCGCGCGCGACGACGTCGGGAGCGGCCAGCGCCCCGATCTCCTCGCCGTCGAACACCACCATGCCCGGTGCGTTGGCGAGCACGCCGGCGATGGAGCGCATCAGCGTCGTCTTGCTGGCGCCGTTGGCGCCGATGACGGCGACGGTCTCGCCCTCGGCCAACGAGACGTCGACGCCGAACAGCGCCTGGAAATCGCCGTAGCGGGCGGTCAGCCCCCTGGTTTCCAACAGCGCCATCAGACTTCGATCCCCAGATAGATTTCGCGCACCTGGCGGGAGGCCATGACCTCCTCCGGGGCGCCCATGGCGATGATGCTGCCGAAATTCAGGACCAGCAGCCGCCCGACCACGGCGTTGAGCGCGTGCAGCACATGCTCGATCCAGACGATGGTCATGCCGCCGGCATGGATGGCGCCTATGGTGTCGACCAGCGCCGCGCATTCGCCTTCGGTGAGGCCGCCGGCGATCTCGTCGAGCAGCAACAGCTTCGGCCCGGTCGCCAGCGCGCGCGCCAGTTCCAGCCGCTTGCGCTGCAACAGGCTGAGGCTTCCCGCCAGGTCGTTGGCGCGCGCCAGCAGCCCGGTCTCGGCGAGGATTTCGGCGCAGCGCCCGCTCGCCTCCGCCTCGGACCGGCGCGAGCCGAAGCTGGCCGCGACCAGCAGGTTCTCGAACACGGTGAGCTTCTCGAACGGCTGCGGGATCTGGAAGGAGCGGCCGACGCCGGCGAGGCAGCGCCGCATCGGCGGCATCCGGGTCACGTCGGCACCGTCGAACAGGATCGTGCCGGCGTCGGCCGCTATGTTGCCGGTTATCAGGTTGAACAGCGTCGATTTGCCGGCGCCGTTCGGGCCGATGATGCCCAGCGCCTCGCCCTCATCGACCGCGAACGAAACGCCGTCGGCGACGGTGAGCGCGCCGAAGCGTTTCGAGACGTTGCCGAGAGCGAGGATGGCCATGGACACGAACCTGATTGCCGATTGCCTGGAGCGGTTCTCGCGATTCCGTGGAAACCGGAACCGCTCCATTTCCTTGTTTTAGCTGCATTCCCGGGCGCGAAACCGTTTCACACCTTTGCCGGAAATCCACTTTCGGGAGACATGCGTCAGGCGATCTCTTCCATGACGCCGCCGGCGGGTATCGACGGCGCGGTCTTGTTCTCGGTGATGACGAGATCGTAGCCGCCGCCCTCCTTCAGCCGCCACTGGCCGCCGACCAGCGGCGTCTTGGCGATGTTCCTGGCGGCGAAGGGCGGCAGGTTGGCCCCATCCCACGCCACGGTGCCGACCAGCGTGTCCAGCCTGGTGGCCGCGATCGCCGCCGCCACCTTCTCGGCGTCGTTGGGATCGTCCACGCGCTTCATCACGTCCACGGCGATCTCGAAAAGCGCGTGCACGAAGCCGATGGGCTGCGTCCACTGCTTGCCCGTCGCCCCGGTGAAGCCGGCGGCGGTCTCGGCCGAGCTCTGCCCGGTCAGCGACGACTTGAACGGATGGTTCGGCGACCACCACACCTCCGACGAGAGATTGTGGCCGGCTTTGCCCAGCGCCTCCACCGATTGCGGGAAAAGAAGCGCCTTGCCGATCGAGGCCACCTTGGGCCGGAAGCCCTGCTGCTGCGCCTGGTTCCAGAAGGTGGTGAAGTCGGGCGGGATCATCACGCCGGTGACGATCTCGCAGCCGGCACCCTTGAAGGCGTTGATCTGGGCCGAGAAGTCGTCGGTCAGGCCCTGGTAGCGGCCCGTGTCGGTCAGCCCGTAGCCCTGCTCGGCCAGCACCGGCGGGAAGCCCACCGTCTTGTCGCCCCAGGCGTTGCCGTCGCCGTCGTTGGGGAACAGGCCGCCGACCTTCTTGTTGGTGGCGACCTGCGCCCACATGTTGGTGTAGACGGCGATCACGTCTTCCAGGCCCCAGAAGAAATGATAGGCGAAGTCGAACGGCTTCCACGAAGCCGGATCGCCGGGGTTGCCCTGCTGGGCGATGAACCAGGGCTGCCAGGGCGCGACCGTGGAAAGGCAGGGCACCTCCTCGGCCTCGCAGGTGGTGGCCACCGGGTTGGTGGTCTCCGGCGTCGAGGCCACCAGCATCAGCACCACCTCGTCCTCGACGATCAGTTCCTTGGCGACCTCGGCGGCGCGGTTGGGGTTGGACTGGCTGTCCTTGACCACCACCTCGTAGTTCAGCCCCGCCGCCTTGGTGGCGGCGAGGAAGCCGTCGATGATGAACTTGTCGGCCTCGGCGAAGGCGGCCAGCGGCCCCGATTGCGGGCTGACATAGCCGAGCTTGACCGGCGCGTTCTGCGCCAGGGCGGGCATCGCCAGGCTGCCCGTTCCGGCAAGCACGCCCGTGGCGGCGGCGCCCTTCATGAATTCCCGTCTGGTAACCATCGTCTCCTCCCTTGTTGCCTTCTTCAGTCTCGCGGCCGCCGCCCCTCCCACGCGTCCTGCAGCAGCGCG
>DAOKZN010000027.1:0-13950 GCA_035325625.1 Mesorhizobium sp.
AGTGCCTCGGCCTGGGCGCCCCTCGTGCCGAGATGCACGTCGGAAATGAACAGCGTGCGGCAGCGCAGGACGTGGCCGGCTTGTTCCGAATCGTAGGGACGAGGGTTTGTCATGCGCCGGGTTTCAAGCAGCAAGTCGTGACATGCCGATGACAGATGGCGCGTAAATTTTTCTGTCGGGGCCTATGTTTCGAGCAAAAGCTCGACGCGGTCGGCCGGGAAGCGCGTCAGAGAATATTGCACCGGCACGCCCTCGAGGTCGGCGTTCACGGCCCGCGTGACGAGCACGATGGCGCCCGGCATCAGCTTCAGGTCGTCGGTCTCGGCTTCGTCGGCATGGCGGGCCTCGACCGTGGTGGAGACGCGGCGATAGTCCGCGACCCCGGCCCGTGCCAGCGCCTGCGTGACCGACCCCGTCTGCGAGTAGACATCGGCGATGTCGGGAAAGCGGTCGGCGCCGAACCAGGAGGTCGCACGCGAAACCGGAGCGCCATCCGCACTGCCCAGCACCTCGATGCGCACGGTGGCGGCGCCTGCCGGCAGGCCGAGCGCCGCCGCCACGGCCTGCGAGGCGGGCTCGCGCGCGTGGCTCAGCAGCCTGCCGCGCACCTCGCGCGCCTGGCCGACGAGACCTGCGGAAAAGCGCGTCCTGTCGCTGATCGGATAGACGAGCCGGTTCGGGCCGCGCACATAGGTGCCGCGCCCCTGCTCGGAATAGAGCACGCCCTCGTAGGCCAGCGCCGAGATCGCCGCCCGCACCGTATGGCGGTTGACGCCGAAGCGCAGCGCCAGCTCCGATTCCGGCGGCAGGCGCCCCTGCCCGTCGGCCAGGCCGGAGGCGATGCCGCTGCGGATGCGGTCGGCGATCTGCCGCCACAGGGCGACACCCACACCGCGTTGCAATCGCGCCGGCTGCTGCATCGTCGATCCGCTTTCCGTTCTGCCCTGTCATGTCATCGTCATGCAGAGGCGATAGCAAGGAAGTATCTTATCTACTTGTCTAGATCAATAGACAAATCAGGAGCGGAAGATGCACCCGCAGGAGCCCGACGCTTCACGCAGGGAAAGGATGGCGGTGCTGGCGCGCTGCGATGCCGCCAGCCTCGGCAGGCTGTGGGCCGGCCTCGGGATCGACGCCGCCCACAGGCCGCTGCGCGGTCCCGAGACCGGGCTGGTCATGCTGCGCGGCAGGATCGGCGGCACGGGCGATGCCTTCAACCTGGGCGAGGCCACGGTCACGCGCGCCAGCGTCAGGCTGGACGACGGCTCGGTCGGCCATTCCATGGCGCTCGGGCGCGACAAGGCCAGGGCACGGCTTTCCGCCGTCATCGACGCGCTTTGCCGCGACCCCGGAACCGCCGCGCGCATCGACGCGCATGTGATCGCGCCGCTGCGGTGCGAGCTCGACGAGGAGGACGGCCGCCGCCGCCGGCAGGCCGCGGCCACCAAGGTCAACTTCTTCACCATGGTCAGGGGCGAAGATTGATGCTGTCGCAGGCAAGTGCCCTCGAAGGGGGTTTCTCCGATCCGGTGCTGGATGCGCAGGCGGCGTTCCGCGCCATCATGGACGCCATGGCGCGTCCGGCCACGGTCCATTCCGTGCCCGCCCTGGTGCGGCCGCCCGCGCCGCTCGGCCGGGCGGCGGGCGCCGTGGCCTGCGCGCTGATCGACGCCGATACGCCGTTCTGGCTCGACGATGCGCTCGGCCTTGCCGAGGCGCCGCGCGTCTGGCTCGGCTTCCATACCGGAGCCGGGCAAGCGGCCTCGCTGCCGCAGGCCGCCTTCGCGCTCATCGGCGATCCCGCCCGCATGCCCCGGCTCGAACGCTTCGCGCAGGGCTCGCAGGACTATCCCGACCGCTCCGCCACGCTGATCCTCCAGCTCGACGGCCTGACCGGCGGCCCCGCCCTCACCTTCGAGGGTCCGGGCATCGACGGCAGCGCAACCCTTGCGCCGCGCGGCCTGCCGGCCGACTTCGCCGGGCAATGGGCGGAGAACCGCGCCCGCTTTCCGCGCGGGGTCGACCTCATCCTGACGGCGGGCGACGCGATCGCCTGCCTGCCGCGCTCGGCGCGGCCGATCCGCGCGGAGGGCTGACCCATGTATGTGGCGGTGAAGGGCGGCGAGGCCGCGATCGACAATGCCCACCGGCTGCTCGCCGACCGGCGCCGCGGCGACCGCGCGGTGCCGGCGCTCACCCTCGACCAGATTGCCGGGCAGCTCGCGCTGGGCGTGGACCGGGTGATGGCCGAAGGTTCGCTCTATGACCGCAGGCTGGCGGCGCTCGCCGTCAAGCAGGCGCGCGGCGACCTGATCGAGGCGATCTTCCTGGTGCGCGCCTTCCGCACCACGCTGCCGCGCTTCGGTGCCAGCGAGCCGGTCGACACCGGCGCCATGCTGGTCGAGAGGCGCATCTCGGCCTGCTACAAGGACCTGCCCGGCGGCCAGCTTCTCGGCCCCACCTTCGACTATACGCACCGGCTGCTCGACGAGGCTCTGGACGGCGACGAGCCCGTCGAGGAAGGCCTGCTCGCCGACGCGGAGGGCGAGGCCGTCGCCCGCGTCACCGACATACTGGGCGGCGAGGGCCTGATCGAGGAGCAGGTCGCCGCGGATGCCGAACCGGGCGACGTCAACCAGACGCCCGTGGAATTTCCCCTGTCGCGGGCCATGCGGCTTCAGTCGCTGGCGCGCGGCGACGAGGGCTTCCTGCTGGCGCTGGGCTATTCCACCCAGCGCGGCTACGCCCGCTCGCATCCCTTTGCCGGCGAAATCCGCATCGGCGAGGTCGACGTCGAGGTCGTGTTGCCGGAGCTCGGTTTCGCCGTGCCGGTCGGCCGCGTGCAGCTCACCGAATGCCAGATGGTCAACCAGTTCAAGGGCTCGGCCGCGGCGCCGCCGCAGTTCACGCGCGGCTACGGCCTGGTCTTCGGCCAGTCCGAGCGCAAGGCGATGGCGATGGCGCTGTGCGACCGCGCGCTGCGCGCCGGCGAGCTGGGCGAGGACATGGTCGCCCCGGCGCAGGACGAGGAATTCGTGCTGTCGCATTGCGACAACGTGCAGGCGACGGGCTTCGTGGAGCATCTGAAGCTGCCCCACTACGTCGATTTTCAGGCCGAGCTCGGCCTCGTGCGCACCATGCGCGCCGAATATGAGGCGCGCGCCGGCGAGGCGGAAGCCGCGACAAGGGAGGCAGCCGAATGACCGCGGATCACCGGACGCAGACCTACAACTTCGCCTATCTGGACGAGCAGACCAAGCGCATGATCCGCCGCGCCATCCTCAAGGCGATCGCCATACCCGGCTATCAGGTGCCGTTCGCCAGCCGCGAGATGCCCATGCCCTATGGCTGGGGCACCGGCGGGGTTCAGGTCACCGCAGCGATCCTGGGGCCGGAAGACGTGCTCAAGGTCATCGACCAGGGCGCGGACGATACCACCAACGCGGTTTCCATCCGCAAGTTCTTCCAGCGGGTTGCCGGCGTCGCCACCACCACCCGGACGGCGGAGGCGACGGTGATCCAGACCCGCCACCGCATCCCCGAAACGCCGCTCGCCGCCGGGCAGGTGCTGGTCTACCAGGTGCCGATCCCCGAGCCGCTACGCTTTCTCGAGCCGCGCGAGACCGAGACCCGCAAGATGCACGCGCTCGAGGAATACGGGCTCATGCATGTGAAGCTCTACGAGGACATCGCCCGGAACGGCCACATTGCGACGACCTACGCTTACCCCGTCAAGGTCGAGGGCCGCTATGTGATGGACCCTTCGCCCATCCCGAAATTCGACAATCCCAAGACGCATATGTCGCCGGCCTTGCAGCTCTTCGGCGCGGGCCGCGAAAAGCGCATCTATGCGCTGCCCCCGCACACCAATGTGGTGAGCCTCGATTTCGAGGACCACCCGTTCGAGGTGCAGCGCTTCGACCAGCCCTGCGCGCTGTGCGGCGCCGGCGGCGTCTATCTCGACGAGGTGGTGCTGGACGACAGGGGCGGGCGCATGTTCGTCTGCTCCGATACCGACCATTGCGAGACGCGCCTGGCGGCCGGCCATCGCGGCACGCTCGCGGCGGAGGCAGCGCAATGAACCGTCCCGCTGCGATCGGACGCCGCATGGAGACCGGCGGCGAGCTGCCGCTGATGTCGGTGCGCGGGCTGACTAGGCTCTACGGCGCGCGTGTCGGCTGCGTCGATGTCGATTTCGACATCTTTCCCGGCGAGGTGCTGGCCATAGTGGGCGAGTCCGGCTCCGGCAAGTCGACGCTGCTCAACTGCATCTCGACGCGCCTTGCGCCTAGTTCGGGCTCGGTCTGCTATCGCATGCGCGATGGCGGGATGCGCGACCTTCACGAGCTCGGCGAGGCGGAGCGGCGCCTGCTCCTGCGCACCGACTGGGGTTTCGTCCACCAGAACCCTGCCGATGGGCTGCGCATGACGGTGTCGGCCGGCGCCAATGTCGGCGAGCGGCTGATGGCCGTCGGCGAGCGCCACTATGGCAACATCCGCGCCACCGCCACCGACTGGCTGGGCCGGGTGGAGATCGAGGCCGACCGCATCGACGACCAGCCCCGCGCCTTCTCCGGCGGCATGCGCCAGCGGCTCCAGATCGCGCGCAACCTCGTCACCGCGCCGCGCCTGGTCTTCATGGACGAGCCTACCGGCGGGCTGGACGTATCGGTGCAGGCACGCCTGCTGGACCTCGTGCGCGGCCTGGTCGGCGACCTCGGCCTGGCCGTCATCATCGTCACCCACGACCTCGCCGTGGCGCGCCTTCTGTCGCACCGCATGCTGGTGATGAAGGACGGGAAGGTGGTGGAGCACGGCCTGACCGACCGGGTGCTGGACGATCCGCAGGCGCCCTACACCCAGCTTCTCGTTTCCTCCATCCTGCAAGTGTGAGGCGCGCGATGTCTCCCGTTCTCCAGGTCCGCCGTCTCGCCAAGACCTTCACCATGCACCTGCGCGGCGGCATCGAGCTGCCGGTGGTGGCCGATGCCGACTTCGCCCTGCGGGCCGGCGAATGCGCCGTGCTGGGCGGTCCCTCCGGCGCCGGCAAGAGCTCCATCCTCAAGATGGTCTACGGCAACTATGCGGCGAGCGCGGGCGAGATCCTCGTCCATCATCGCGGGGAATGGGTCGATCTCGCCGCCGCCCCGCCGCGCACCGTGCTGGAGATAAGGCGGCAAACGATCGGCTATGTCAGCCAGTTCCTGCGCGTCGTGCCGCGCGTCGGCGCGCTCGACATCGTCGCCGAGCCGCTGGTCGGGCGCGGCGTGGACAGGCGCCAGGCGGCCGACCGCGCGGCCGCGCTGCTTTGCCGGCTCAACCTGCCGGAAAGGCTGTGGAACCTGCCGCCGGCCACCTTCTCCGGCGGCGAGCAGCAGCGCGTCAATATCGCGCGCGGCTTCATCACCGATCATCCGCTGCTTCTTCTGGACGAGCCCACCGCCTCGCTCGACGCCGCCAACCGCGCCGTCGTTGTGGAGATGATCGGCGAGAAGAAGCGGGCCGGCGCCGCCCTTCTCGGCATCTTCCACGATGCCGAGGTGCGCAACGCGGTGGCCGACACCGTCATCGACGTTGCCGGCTTCGCCGCCGGCGGAAAGGCCGCCTGACCATGCCCCTGCTTTCCGAAACGCCGTTGATCGATCCCACCGCCCGCGTCGAGAACTGCATGATCGGGCGCTACACGGAGGTGGCCGAGGGCTGCCGCCTCGTCGAGACCGAGCTCGGCGACTATTCCTACATCATGCCCAATGGCGAGACCTGGTGCGCGACGATCGGCAAGTTCGCCAACATCGCCGCCTCGGTCCGCATCAACGCCACCCATCATCCAATGGAGCGCGCGACGCTCCATCATTTCACCTACCGCGCCGGCAACTATTTCGACGACGCCGAGGACGAGGCGGACTTCTTCGCGGCCCGGCGCGCCCGGCGCGTCAGGATCGGCCACGACACCTGGATAGGCCACGGCGTCACCATCCTTCCCGGCGTCGCCGTCGGCGATGGCGCGGTGGTCGGCTCCGGCGCCGTCGTCACACGCGATGTCGCGCCCTACACCATAGCCGCCGGCGTGCCGGCCCGGGTCGTCCGCGAGCGTTTTTCGCTGTCGGTCGCGCAGCGCATGCAGGCCCTTGCCTGGTGGGACTGGAGCCACGCGCAACTGCGCGCGGCCCTCGACGATTTCCGCGCGCTCAGCGCCGAAGCCTTCCTCGAAAGATACGAGTCCGCGCGCGGCGCCGCTGCTGTGGTGGACGGTCACGGAACTGACATGAACCCTACATTCGAGCGTCATCAACAAGGACTAACCGGATAACGATCCGGGGCGCCGCACCGGCCTTCGGCCGGCGCGACGGCCTCGACCGTCACAAGACGGCCCTCAGTTGCAGGCCGGCACGGGAGCCAACTCCATGAACGCCATCTCCGTCAGGAACCTGTCGAAGACCTTCGGCAAGAAGCGCGCGCTCGACAATGTCAGCCTCGAGATCGCCAGGGGCGAGATGGTGGCGCTGATCGGCGCGTCCGGCTCCGGCAAGTCGACGCTGCTGCGCCACATCTGCGGGCTGGAAACGGCGCAGCCGGGCCATAGCGAGGTCGATGTCCTCGGGCAGTCGATCCAGGCGCGGGGGCGCCTGGCGCGCGATGCCCGCAGCCTGCGGCGCAATATCGGCGTGGTGTTCCAGCAGTTCAATCTGGTCAACCGCCTGTCGGTGCTGTCGAACGTGCTTCTGGGCAATCTCGGCCGCGTTCCGGCATGGCGCGGCACGCTCGGCCTGTTCAGCGCCGAGGAAAAACGCCTGGCGCGCGAGGCGCTGGCGCGGGTGGGCATTCCGGAAGTGGCCTGGCAGCGCGCCTCGACGCTTTCGGGCGGCCAGCAGCAGCGCGCGGCGATCGCCCGCACCCTGGTTCAGCGCTCGGACATCCTGCTGGCCGACGAGCCGATCGCCTCGCTCGATCCTTCGTCCGCGCGCCGCGTCATGGAGGTGCTGGCGGCGGTCAACCGCGACGGCATCACCTGCGTGGTGTCGCTGCATCAGGTCGAATACGCCCGCCGCTACTGTCCGCGCACCGTCGCCCTGCGCGACGGGCGCATCGTCTTCGACGGCGCCTCGGCCGAACTGACCAACGACATGCTGGTCGAACTCTACGGCGCCAATTCCGAGGAACTCATTTTGCCGGAAGCACCGATGCAGCCGGCGAAGCCGGCACGGGCGGCGCAGCCGCGTCTCGCCCCTGCCTTTGCCTGACCATAACCAACTCCAACAGGGAAGCCTTGTCATGAACACCTTCTTCAAGTCGGCGGCGGCCGCGGCCGTGGCGCTCCTGCTCACCGGCACAGCCTATGCCGAGGAGATCAATTTCGGCATCATCTCCACCGAGTCGCAGCAGAACCTGAAGTCGAAGTGGGAGCCGCTGCTGCAGGACATGTCCAAGGCGACCGGCCTCGACATCAAGCCCTTCTTCGCCTCCGACTATGCCGGCGTCATCGAAGGCATGCGCTTCGGCAAGGTGCAACTCGCCTGGTACGGCAACAAGTCGGCCATGGAAGCGGTCGACCGCGCCGATGGCGAGGTCTTCGCCCAGTCCGTCGACGTCTCGGGCAACCCCGGCTACTGGTCGGTGGTGCTGGCCCCCAAGGACAGCCCGCTCAATTCGGTCGAGGACCTGCTGAAGTGCGACAAGTCGCTCAACTTCGGCCTCGGCGACCCGAATTCGACCTCCGGCTTCCTCGTCCCGACGACCTTCATCTTCTCCGCGCATGGCGTCGATCCCAAGGCGTGCTTCAAGAACGTCACCAACGCCAATCATGAAACCAATGCCATGGCGGTGGCCAACGGCCAGCTCGACGCCGCCGCCAACAACACCGAGAACCTGGCGCTGATCGAGAAGAACGCCCCCGACGCCTTCGCCAAGGTCAAGGTGATCTGGAAGTCGCCGCTGATCCCGTCCGACCCGCTGGTATGGCGCAAGGACCTGCCGGAGGAGACGAAGGCCAAGATCAAGGACTTCGTGCTCACCTACGGCACCGACAAGTCGAAGGGCGACGCCGCCAAGGAAAAGGAAGTGCTCGCCGGGCTCGAATGGGCGCCCTTCCGGCCGTCCAACGACGACCAGCTCCTGCCGATCCGCGTCATGGAGCTGACCAAGACGATCGCCAAGATCGAGGCCGACGACAAGCTCTCGGCCGAGGAGAAGAAGGCGCAGATCGAGAAGCTGCAGGCTGAGAAAGCCGGCTACGAAGAGAAGATCAAGAGCAACCAGAGCTGACGGCGAAGGCCCGGCTCGGGCTGGGCCACCGCGCTTTGCGCCGGCCGCGCTTGCGGCCGGCCGCTTTCTTCCATGCGAGATTCCCAGATGACCCAACCCGCCGCACAGGCGGCCCCGACCCAGCCCGTCCACGTCGCCCGCGACTGGACGCGCAGCGTCTGGACCTCCGTCGTATGGATCGGCCTGGCCGCATTGCTGGTCTGGAGCTGGGCGCCGGCCGAGATGTCGCGCTGGACCTTCCTGTTCACCGACGCCGGCAACATGGCTTCCTATGCCAGCGGCTTCATGCGGCCCGATTTCAGCGAGTGGCGCGACTATCTGGGCGAGATGGTCGTCACCATCCAGATCGCCGTGTGGGGCACCTTCCTCGCCACCGTGCTCGCCGTTCCTTTCGGCATCCTCTCCGCCCGCAACATCGCGCCATGGTATGTGGTCCAGCCGGTGCGCCGCGTCATGGATGCGTGCCGCGCCATCCACGAGCTGGTCTTCGCCGTTCTGTTTGTCGTCGCCGTGGGCCTCGGTCCCTTTGCCGGCGTCATGGCGCTGTTCGTCCACACGACCGGGATTCTGGCCAAGCTGTTCTCCGAGGCGGTGGAGGCCATCGATCACCGGCCCGTCGAGGCCATCCGCGCCACCGGCGCGTCGCGCCTTCAGGAAGTGGTCTTCGGCGTGGTGCCGCAGGTCATGCCGCTGTGGCTTTCCTATGCGCTCTACCGCTTCGAATCCAATGTGCGCGCCGCCACCGTGCTGGGCGTCATCGGCGCCGGCGGCATCGGCCAGATCCTGTTCGAGTCCATTCGCGGCTTCTACTATCCGCAGGCGTCGGCCATGCTCATCATCATGCTGGTGACGGTCTCGCTGCTCGATCTCCTGTCCCAGCAATTGCGCAAGCTGTTCCTGTGATGCGGTATGCGCTCTACTTCACGCCCCCGCGCGAGCATCCGCTGACCGTGGCCGCCGCGGCATGGCTGGGCCGCGACGCCTTCAGCGGCGCGCCGGTGCCCGTTGCCGACCGCTGCGGCCTCTCGCCTGCCGACCATGAGAGGCTAACCGCGCCGCCGCGGCGCTACGGCTTCCACGCCACGATCGTGGCGCCGTTCCGGCCGGTGCCCGACGTGACGCCGGACGACATGGCGGCGGCCGCTCGCTCGTTCGCCGCCCTTTGCCGTCCCTTTGCCATCCGCGCCCTGCGGGTCGCCCCGCTCGAAGGTTTTCTCGCGCTGGTGCCGGCGCAGCCCGAGGCTGCCCTGGACGTCCTTGCCGCCGCCGCGGTCGATCATTTCGCCGCCTTGCGCGCGCCGCTGACACCTGCGGAAATCGAGCGCCGTGATCCCGCCAGGCTCTCGCCCCGCCAGCGCGCCTATCTGGAACGCTACGGCTATCCTTTCGTGAAGGAAGAATTCCGCTTCCACATGACCCTGACGGACCCCGTCGCGGAGCCGGACGCGTCGAGGCTGGAGAGCGGCCTTGCTTCGCTGTTTGCCCCGGCGCTGCGGGAACCCGTCCAGCTCCGCGCCGTCTCCCTGTTCGTCGAGCCCGAGCCCGGCGCCCCCTTCACGGTGCACAGCACCCATCCCTTCACAGACGCGGAGGCCGCCGACCATGCCTGACAGGCTGCAGGAAACCGTCCTGAGGAACGCCCGCATCGTGCTGGAGGACGAGGTCGTCACCGGCTCCGTGCTTCTGCGCAAAGGGCTGATCGCCGCCGTCGATTCCGGTCCGGCCGCGACCGGGGAAGACATGGAAGGCGACTATCTGATCCCCGGCCTGGTCGAGTTGCATACCGACCATCTGGAGCAGCATTATGCGCCGCGCCCCGGCGTCGTATGGGACAGCATCGCCGCGCTGCAGGCGCACGACACCCAGATCGCCGGGGCCGGCATCACCACCGTGTTCGATTGCCTGCGGCTGGGCTCGGACGAGGACGGCGGCTTCAGGAAGGGCGAGATGCGCGCCATAGCGGACGCGCTCGAGACCGCTGGCACCGAGAACCGGCTGCGTGCCAGCCATTTCATCCATCTGCGCTGCGAGGTCTCGGCCGGCGACGTGCTGGAGCATTTCGAGGATTTCCGAGGCGATCCGCAGGTGCGGCTCGCCTCGCTGATGGATCACGCACCGGGCCAGCGCCAGTTCCAGACGCTGGAGCAGTACACCCTCTACTACAAGACGAAGCGCGGCCTGAGCGACAGCGAGTTCGACAAGTTCGTCGCCCGGCGGCTTGAGGATTCCGCACGCTATTCCGCCCCCCACCGCAAGGCGATCGTCGCAGCCTGCCACGAGGGCGGCGTGGTGCTGGCCAGCCATGACGACGCCACGGTCGAGCATGTCGAGGAATCGCAAGCGCTGGGCGTACGGCTGGCCGAGTTTCCCACCAGCCTGGAAGCGGCGTCCGCCTCGCACACGGCGGGCATGGCCGTGCTGATGGGCGCGCCGAACATCGTGCGCGGGCGCTCGCATTCCGGCAATATCTCGGCGCGGCACCTGGCGGATGCAGGGGTGCTGGACGTGCTGTCTTCCGACTATGTGCCGTTCAGCCTCGTCCATGCGCCTTTCGTGCTGGCCGACGGCGAGGGCGGCATGAGCCTTCCCGAGACGATCGCCCTGGTCAGCGCCAATCCCGCCCGCGCGGTCGGGCTTCACGATCGCGGGCGCATCGGCGAAGGGCTGCGGGCCGATATGGCACGGGTGCGGCGTGCCAGCGGCGTGCCGGTGGTCCGGTCGGTCTGGCGCGAGGGGCAGCGCGTTGCCTGAGGCCGCCTCGCTCCGGCGCGCATCCGGTGATGCCGGGCAAGGCGTCCTGCTTGCCGTCGTCGGGCCGAGCGGTGTCGGCAAGGACAGCCTGATCGCCCATGCAAGGACGGTCTTTGCGTTCGATCCCTCGGTGCTGTTCGTGCGCCGTGCCGTCACGCGCCCCGCCATGGCCGCGGCGGAGGACCATGACTGCCTGAGCCCGGACGAATTCGCCGCGGCACTTGCGGCAGGGCGGTTCGCGGTCAGCTGGCAGGCGCACGGCCTCAGCTACGGCATCCCCGCCGCGGTGCGGGCCCATCTCGCCACCGGCGGCGTTGCGGTGGTCAACGGCTCGCGCGCCGCCCTGGCCGATATCGCCTCCGTCTTCGGAAACGTCGTGACGGTGCATGTCACCGCGCGGCCGGATATCCTGGCCGCGCGGCTGGCAGGGCGGGAGCGCGAGACCGAAGCCGATATGGCGCGCCGGCTGGAACGCGCGGCAATCGCCCTGCCGGAGTGCGGCAGGTTGGTCGAGATCGACAACGGCGGCGCATTCGACGCCGCTGCCGAAGCCTTCGTGGCGGTGATCAGGAAGGCCGTCGATCGAGCCTCCTGAGGGCTCCGCGCGCCGGTCTTCTGCCGGCCCGCCGGCCGTATATCCGTCGCTGCTGCGGAAGCTGCCCGCCGGCCGCAGCGAGCGCCTCAGGCGGCGGTGAAGTCTTCCTCTTCCTCGTCGGCTTCCGCCTTGTCGTCATTCTCGTCATCGTCCTCGTCGGGCGCCCAGCTCAGCTGGAATTCGATCTCCTCGTGCCCGTCCTCCCGCTCGTGCTCGACCGAAACGGTCGCGCGCAGCGGCACGACGACCTGCTCGCCGTCGATCTCGATCTCGAAGCCTTCACCGGCTTCGAGCGCATCGGCAAGGCGGCGCAGTTCGGCAACGAATTCGGGCAGCGAAAAGCTCTTCTCGACGTCGCGGTCGGCTGTCATGTCCTGTCTCCTGTGACGGTGTTGGCACCGGTCATCAGATCGCGGCATCGTGAAACGCCGATGACGCGGGCATGACCGCTTGGCGACGGCCCGGAGCTTTTTCAGACAAGGAATTGCCGGCACCGCGAGGGCGCAGCGGGGGGCGGCTGAGAGTAGCTATGAACGCAAACGCCCCGGCGCGGCCGCGGCTCCAGTGGTCGGAACCGCATCCGCGCCGGGGCGCCAAATTGGTCAGTCCGCAGCCTTGATGCGTTCGAGCGCCTTGCCCTCGAGGTCTTCCACGCCGGGCTGGATCTGCGCGGCAAAGCGGATATTCGCCAGGTCTTCCTTGGTGAAGGCGCCCTGCACGGCCGCGCGGACATTGTCGGGCAGGAGACCGATGCCGTCCTTCACCGCGATGATGGAGCCGGTGCTCGCCGAAAGCTTCGTCACGATCTCGGGACGGTAGACGAAGTTGATCCACTTGTAGGCCGCGTCGTCAGCCTTGCCCTTGCGCGGCAGGGTGAAGGTGTCGATCCAGCCGAGCGCCCCGGACTTGGGCGGGACATAGACGATGTTCGGATTCTGCGAAAACAGCTTGAACGCCGTCGAGTCCCAGGTTTCGGCGGCCACCGCCTCGCCGGAAAGCATGAGCGCCGAGAGGTCGTCCCCGCCCTGCCAGTATGCCTTGATATTGGCCTTGCAGGCGATCAGCGTGTCCGCGACCTGGTCGAGGATCTTCTTGTATTCGTCGAGGTTGGAATAGGCCGCGAAGGGATCCTTGCCGAGAGCGAAGGCGGTACCGACCAGGATCGTCCGCTTCAGCCGCATCGATGTCCGGCCCTTGTATTTGGGATCGCACAGGTCCAGCCAGTCGCGAATCTCGCCGGCCTTGGTCTTGTCGACCATCAGGCCCGAGGTGCCCCAGTCGAACGGAATGGAGTAGAGCTCGCCGTTGACGGAAGCGTCGGCCTTGACCTTGTCCAGCAGCATCGGGTCGAGCGCGTCGACATTCACCTTGGACAGGTCGATCGGCTTGTAGATGTCGAACTCGGCCTGCGCCGCCGCCACCCGGTTGAACCCGGGCTGCACGAGGTCGAACCCGGCGCCGCCGGTCGCGCGAAGCTTGGCGATCATCTCTTCATTGTTGGAGAGCGTCACCTCGACCTGAATGTCGGGATATTCCTTTTCGAAAAGCGCGACCACCTCTTCGGGGGCATATCCGCCCCAGGTGAGCAGGCGCAGCTTCTCTGCCTGCACCGCCGACACGAAGGCCGCAGTGGCCAAGAGCGTGGTCGATAGCAGCTTCGCGATACGGTTCATGCGTGTCTTTCCTCCTAGACGATGCCACCTGGACAATGCCGTCATGAAGAAGGAAGGCCGGACACGCTGCCAGTACCATTCTCGAAAGTTGTGGTGGCCATTGCCCGGCCGTGGCCGGAGCGCCTACGCCTTCGGTTCCTTGCCGCGCTGGACGACGACGCTGAGCAGCGCCAGCAGGCCGGAGCCGATCATCAGGAAGACCGAGACGGCGTTGAGAACCGGCGTGGAGCCGACCTTGACCATGCGGTCGTACATGGTGATCGTCAGCGGCGCGTCGGAGCCGACCAGCATCAGCGTGGTGTTGAAGTTCTCGAAGGAGACCAGAAAGGCCACCACGAAGGCCGAGAACAGCGCCGGCGCCAGATAGGGCAGGGTGACCGTGCGCAGCACCCGCAGCCGCGAGGCCCCCAGGTTCAATGCCGCTTCCTCCAGCGCCACGTCGAACTTGCGCAGCCGCGCCGCGATCACCAGCGAGGTGATGGTGACGAGGAAGGAGAACTGGCCGAGCACGACCAGGAAGATGCCCGGCCGCAGGAAGTCCCATTCGAGATCGAACGTGTCTTCCAGCCCGTTGGCGATCATGCTGGCGAACACCAGGATGGAGATGCCGAGTATGACGCCGGGAATGACCAGCGGCACGATCATCAGCACGTAGAGCGCGCTCTTGCC
>DAOKZN010000028.1:0-13635 GCA_035325625.1 Mesorhizobium sp.
CGACACGCTGCTGCTCGACAAGACCGGCACCATCACGCTCGGCAACCGGCAGGCGACGGAATTTCTGCCGCTTTCCGGCGTCGGCGAACGGGAACTGGCCGACGCCGCGCAACTCTCCTCGCTGGCCGACGAGACGCCGGAGGGCCGCTCGATCGTCGTGCTGGCCAAGGAGAAATACGGCATACGCGGACGCGACATGAGCCAGTTGCATGCCCGGTTCGTTCCCTTCAGCGCCCATACGCGCATGAGCGGCGTCGACATGGACGGCAGTTGCGTGCGCAAGGGCGCGGTCGACGCCGTGCTTGCCCATGCCGGCGTGGCGGACGCCCGAACCGGCGCGTCCGTGGAGGCCGAGCGCGAACTCCAGCAGATCGCGGAACGGGTGGCGAAAACCGGCGGCACGCCGCTGGCGGTGGCGCGCGACGGTCGGCTGCTCGGCGTCGTCCATCTCAAGGACATCGTCAAGGGCGGCATCCGCGAGCGCTTCGCCGCGCTGCGCCAGATGGGCATCCGCACCGTCATGATCACCGGCGACAACCCGATGACGGCGGCGGCGATCGCCGCCGAAGCCGGCGTGGACGACTTCCTCGCCCAGGCGACGCCGGAGAACAAGCTGGAGCTGATCCGCGCCGAGCAGGCCAAGGGAAAGCTGGTGGCGATGTGCGGCGACGGCACCAACGACGCGCCGGCGCTGGCCCAGGCCGACGTGGGCGTCGCCATGAACACCGGCACCATGGCCGCGCGCGAAGCCGGCAACATGGTCGACCTCGACAGCGACCCCACCAAGCTGATCGAGGTGGTGGAGATCGGCAAGCAGCTTCTGATGACGCGCGGTTCCTTGACCACCTTTTCCATCGCCAACGACGTGGCCAAGTATTTCGCCATCATCCCCGCCATGTTCGTCGCCTTCTACCCGCAGCTTCAGGCGTTGAACGTCATGCGCCTGGGCTCGCCCGAAAGCGCCATCCTGTCGGCGATCATCTTCAACGCGCTGGTCATCGTCGCGCTGATCCCGCTGGCGCTGAAGGGCGTGAAATACCGCGCCGTGGGGGCGGGAGCGCTGCTCTCCCGCAACCTGCTCGTCTATGGCCTCGGCGGCGTGGTCGTGCCGTTCCTCGGCATCAAGGCGATAGACGTCGTCATCACCGCCATCGGCCTTGCCTGAAGGAGTGCCGTCATGCTCGCCCAGATACGTCCGGCCATTTTCATGATCCTGGCCTTCACCGTCATCACCGGCCTTGCCTATCCGCTCGCCGTCACCGGCGTGGCCCAGGCGGTCTTTCCGGCGCAGGCCAATGGCAGCCTCATCGAGCGTGACGGCCATGTCGCCGGCTCGGCGCTGATCGGCCAGGCCTTCGGCGGCGACCGCTATTTCCACCCGCGTCCCTCGGCGGCCGGCAGTGGCTACGACGCCTCCGCCTCCGGCGGCTCCAATCTCGGCCCGACCAGCGCAAAGCTGATCGCCCGCGTCAAGGCGGATGCCGGGGCGCTCGCCGCGCAGGAACCCGGCACGCCGGTGCCCGTCGATCTCGTCACCGCCTCGGGCAGCGGGCTCGACCCCGACATCTCGCCGGAGGCGGCGCTGTTCCAGGTGCCGCGCGTGGCCGGGGCGCGCGGTCTTTCCGAGGATGCGGTGCGCGCCATCGTGCAGGACCACGTCCAGCCCCGCTGGCTCGGCGTGATCGGCGAACCGAAGGTCAACGTCCTGCTGCTCAACCTGGCGCTGGACGAGGCCGGGCCGAAATGAGGCGCGCGGGCAGTCCGGCCGGATGGCGGCGGCCGGTGCCGATCTTGCCGAATCTCGAAACGGCAGCGATGCTTGCGGGGAACCGCCGGCTTCCATGCAAGCGATGAGGCGGTGAACGGACAGCCGATGCCGGACCAGAAAGGCCAGGACCAGCGCCCCGATCCGGAAGCCCTGCTCAGGGAGGCGGCACGGGAAGCGCGCGGCCGTCTCAAGGTCTTTCTCGGCGCCGCGCCCGGCGTCGGCAAGACCTACGAAATGCTGTCGAGCGCCGCGGCGCGAAAGCGCGAGGGCGTGGATGTGGTCGTCGGCGTGGTCGAGACGCACGGGCGCGCCGAGACCGAAGCCCTGGCCGCCGGCTTCGAGGTCGTGCCGCCGAAACGCATCGGCTACAACGGGCGGCAGCTCCGGGAGATGGATCTGGACGCCCTGCTCGCGCGCAAGCCGCAGCTCGCGCTGGTGGACGAGCTGGCCCACACCAACGCGCCCGGCAGCCGGCATCTCAAGCGCTACATGGACGTCGAGGACCTGCTCGCCGCCGGCATCGACGTCTACACCACGGTCAATATCCAGCATCTGGAGAGCCTGAACGACATCGTCGCCCAGATCACGCGCATCCGCGTGCGCGAGACGGTGCCGGACGCCTTCCTCGACCGCGCCGACGAGATCGAGGTGATCGACATCACGCCGGGCGACCTGATCCAGCGGCTGAAGGAAGGCAAGGTCTACGTGCCGGAGACGGCCGAGCGGGCGCTGGCGCACTATTTCTCGCCGGGCAACCTGACGGCGCTGCGCGAGCTGGCGCTCAGGCGCACCGCCGAGCGCGTGGACCAGCAATTGCTGACCCATATGCAGGCCCATGCCATACCGGGGCCGTGGGCGGCCGGCGACCGCGTGCTGGTCGTGGTCGGCGAACACCGGAAGGCGGCGGCGCTGGTGCGCTACGCGCGCCGCATGGCCGAGCGGCTGCAGGGGCCGTGGACGGCGCTTTACGTCGAGACGCCACGCGCGCTGCGGCTGGGCGAGCAGGCGCGGGACCGCATCGCCGACGCGCTCAGGCTCGCCGAGCGTCTCGGCGGCGAGGCGGTGACGATCCCCGGCAGCGAGCTTGCCAGGGAGATCCTGGATTACGCGGCCAGGAACAATTTCAACCACATCGTCATCGGCAAGAGCGAGCGCTCCCGCCTGCACGAATGGCTGTTCGGCTCGATCACCTATGAAATCGTCAGGCGCGCGGGAAACGCCTCGGTCCATGTGATCTCCGGCCAGGCCGGCGAGGCGCCCGCCGGCCGCATGGTGGCCACGCGCACGGAGGCGGCGCCTTTCGAGCCCTGGCCCTACCTCGTCTCGTCCGGGCTGGTCGGCGCTGCGGCAGGATGCGGCGTGCTGCTGGCGCGTTTCCTCAACGTGCAGAACGTCGCGCTGGTCTTCCTCACCGCCGTGCTGGTCAGCGCCGTCGCCTTCGGCCTGCGCGCCGCGCTGTTTTCCAGCCTGCTCAGCGTGCTGGCCTTCAACTTCTTCTTCCTGCCGCCCTTTTACAGCGTCACCATCTCCGATCCCGAGAACGTGGTGGCTCTGTTCTTCTTCCTCGTCGTGGCGCTGATCGCCTCCAACCTGACGGCCAGCGTGCGCAGCCAGGCGATGATGGCGCGCAATCGGGCAAGGACCACGGAAGACCTCTACCGCTTCAGCGCCAAGCTGGCGGGCATCGCCTCCCTCGACGATCTTCTCTGGGCGATCTCCTCGCAGGTCGCCTCCATGCTGAAGGTGCGGGTGGTGTTGTTCCTGCCCGAGGCCGGATCGCTGGAGCTGAAGGCGGCGTGGCCGCCGGAGGACGTGGCGGAAGAGGGCGACCTCGCCGCCGCCAAATGGTCGTGGGAGAACAACAGGCCGGCCGGGCGGGGCGCCGACACGCTGCCGGGCGCGCGGCGCCTGTTCCTGCCGATGCGCACCGGCCGCGGCCCCGTGGCGGTGATCGGCATCGACAGCGACAAGCCGGGGCCCATCCTCACGCCCGACGAGCGCCGCCTGCTCGACGCCCTGTCCGACCAGGCGGCGCTGGCCATCGAGAGGGTCAACCTCGCCCGCGACTTCGACAACGCCATGCGGGCGGCCGAGCGCGACAAGCTGCGCGCGGCGCTGCTCACCTCCATCTCGCACGACCTGCGCACGCCGCTTGCGTCGATCCTCGGCGCGGCGGACAGCCTTGCCAGCCTGCCGGATCTTGCGCAGCGGGATCGCGGCGAGCTTCTGGCGACCATCCAGGAGGAAGCGGAGCGGCTGAACCGCTTCATCGCCAACCTGCTCGATATGACCAGGCTGGAATCGGGCGCCGTCGAGCCGAACATGAGCCTGGAGGACGTGGGCGAGGTGGTCGGCGCCGCCTTGCGCCGGGCGGAAAGGATACTGGCCGGCCACCGCGTCGAAACCGGCATCGAGCCGGGCCTTCCCCTGGTCAGGCTCGACGCCGTGCTGTTCGAGCAGGTTCTGTTCAACCTCCTCGACAACGCCGCCAAATATGCGCCGGCCGGCTCGACCATCCACGTGCAGGGCTGGCGCGCCGGCCATTCGGTGAAGCTGCAGGTTCTGGACGAGGGCGGCGGCATTCCGCCGGAGGACCTGGAGCGCATATTCGACAAGTTCTATCGGGTCCGCAAAGGCGACAGCCAGCGCGCGGGAACCGGGCTGGGGCTCGCCGTGTGCCGCGGCTTCGTCGAGGCGATGGGCGGCTCGATCGAGGCCCGCAACGATGAAGGCGGCGGAGCGGCGTTCACCATCACCCTGCCCGTGCCACGGCATGAGGAGACGGAATCCGGCCCATGAGCGTTCCCGCCGCAACCATATTGGTGGTCGATGACGAGCCTCCGATCCGCCGCCTGCTGCGCACGAGCCTGTCCTCGCAAGGCTTCGGCGTGGTGGAGGCGGCCGACGGCAGGGAAGCGGCGGAGCAAATCCGGCGGTCGAGCCCCGACCTCGTCATTCTCGACCTCGGCCTGCCCGACATGTCGGGGCTCGATCTGATCCGCACGGTCAGGGCCGGAGGCAGCAGCCTGCCGATCCTGGTGCTGTCGAGCCGTTCGGACGAAAGGGGCAAGGTCGAGGCGCTCGATCTCGGCGCCGACGACTACGTGACGAAGCCGTTCGGCACGGCCGAACTGTTCGCGCGCATCCGCGCCGCGCTCCGGCACCGCCTGCAGCAGCAGGGGGAGCAGCCCGTCTTCCGCGGCGGCGATCTGTCGGTGGACCTGGTGCGCCGCATCGTGCGCGTGCGCGGTGCGGAGGTGAAGCTTTCGCCGAAGGAATACGACATCCTCCGCATGCTGGTGGCCAATGCCGGCAAGGTGCTCACCCATCGCATGCTGATGAACGAGGTGTGGGGCGGCGAGACCGACGTCCAGTACCTGCGGATCTATATCCGCCAGCTCCGGCACAAGATCGAGGCCGACCCGGAGCGGCCGCGCCACATCCTGACCGAGACAGGCGTCGGCTACCGGCTGCAAACCGACTGATCCGCCCTGCATGCGCCGGCCGGAACAGGGCACGGCGTGCTTTGTGCTTGACTGCCCGTCTTTCATGGATAGGCTAGGGTCAAATATCGGCCTTGTCAGCCGAACGGCAAAAATGCCTCGTGGGCCTCGCATTCAGGCGCTGGCCACGGGGCATTTTCTTTTTCCGGGGGTTGTTTGAAACGCCGCGTCGAAATCGGTATCCTCTATTCGCGCTCCGGCAACTATCGGCTCGTGTCCGATGCCTGCCGCAAGGGCGCGCTGTCGGCGATCGCGGAGGTCAACGCCGACCCTGAGGGCACGGTCGAGTTCACGCCGGTCGAATTCGATCCCCAGGGCAATGCCGACCGCTATGCCACCGGCTGCGCCGAGATCCTCCAGAACAGCGGGGCGCGCCATATCGTCGGCTGCGTCACCTCCTGGAGCCGCAAGGAAGCCATTCCCGTGCTCGAGAGAGGCGGCGGCACGCTCTGGTACGCCTGCCCCTACGAGGGCTTCGAGACCAGCGACCACGTGGTCTACATGCATGCCTGCCCCAACCAGCAGATCCTGCCGCTGTTCGGCTATGTCGTGCCGCGCTTCGGCGCCAACGGCTTCCTGCTCGGCTCGAACTATATCTGGGGCTGGGAAACCAACCGCGTGGCGCGCGACCTGATCGCCGACGCCGGCGGCGAGGTGCGCGGCGAGCGCTACCTGCCGCTCGGCGAGACGGATGTCGCGCGCCTGATCGAGGAGATCCGGGCGACGCGGCCGGATTTCATCCTCAACAACCTGATAGGCTCCTCCTCCTATGCCTTCCTGAAGGCCTATGCGCGGCTCGCCGAGCAGGACGACCGCTTCCAGCCGCAGCGCTGCCCGGTCGTTTCCTGCAACCTGACGGAATGCGAGCTGGAGGCGATCGGCGAGGCGGGGCGCGGCCATCTCTCGGTCGGTCCCTATTTCCACGAGGCCGACGCGGCGGGCGCGGCGACCTACCGGCCGCAGAGCTCGTTCGAAGCGGCGGCCCATGCCAGCGTGCGCGTTCTGGCCGCCATTCTCCAGGACAACCCCGGGGCCGTCTGGAAGGACCTGCCGGCCGCCTTCGCGCAGCGGCGCTTCGATACGCCTTTCGGCAGCACCGTGCTCGACGCGCAGACCCAGCACGCGACCCTGCCTGTCGTCATCGGCGAGATCGAAGGCGGCAGCTTCCGGGTTCTCAGCCGCCAGAAGGAGGTCGCCCCCGATCCCTATCTGTCCCGCTACGACCGCGCCGAGCTGTTCGGCAAGCCGCGCCTGAGGGTGGTGCCATGAGGATGGCCATGAGGGTGCTGCGATGAGCCGGCGGGCGCGCATTCCCAATCTCGGCGGGGCGACGGCCTATGTCCTGCACCGGCCGCACCCGACCGTGCAGACCCTGGTGCGGCAATTGTCGGCGATCGGGCTCCAGGCCGTCGATTGCTGGCCGGAACTGCCGCCGGCGGCGCTGTCGGCGGATTTCGTCTTCTTCGACGCCGACCTCGGCTTCGACGAGCAGTTTCCCTGGCAGCCGGGCGGGGCCCCGATGCCGCTGATCGCCCTGATCGGGTCGGAAGCTCCGGGCCGCATCGAATGGGCGCTGTTCGCGCACCGGGCCAACTCGCATCTGCTGAAGCCGGTGGGTGCTGCCGGCGTCTACAGCAGCCTGCTCATCGCCCGGCAGAACTTCGAGGAGCGGCGGGGGCTGGCCGCCCGCATCGAGTCGCTGCAGGCGCGCGTCGCCGAGCGGCATGTCATCGTGCGCGCGGTTGCCGCGCTTGCCAGGGACAGCGACTACGAGCGCGGCTTCGCCCAGCTCCGCTCCCTTGCGATGAGCTGGCAGGTGACCGTCGAGGCGGCGGCACAACGCGTCGTGACCATGGCGCAGGAAGAGGAAGAAAGTGACGGACGCCATCACGCCTGACTATAGGCCGGCCGCGACAAGGCCGCGGCAGGGCGCCCTCGGCAAGCTGCTGAGGCGGCCGCTGGCGCTGCTTGGGCTCGTCATCATCGCCCTTGTGCTGGCGGGGGCGATCCTTGCGCCCTATCTCACCAACTTCCGCCCCGACGAGCAGATTTTCGACGGCCTGACCCTGTCCGGCGAGCCGCTGCCGCCGAACGGCACCTTCTGGCTCGGCACCGACCTGCTCGGGCGCGACCTCTTGACCCGCATCCTCTACGGCGCGCGCACCTCGCTGTTCATCGGCATCGTCGCCAACGGCATCGCGCTGGTGATCGGCACGCTGATCGGCGTCGTCGCCGGCTATTTCCGCGGCTGGCTCGGCAGCGTGCTGATGCGCTTCACCGACCTGATGATGGCGTTCCCGGCCCTTCTGCTGGCCATCTGCCTCGCGGCCGTCTTCCAGCCCAGCCTGTGGATCGTCGCCCTCGTCATCGCCCTGGTGAACTGGGTGCAGACGGCGCGCGTCATGTACACGCAGACCAGCTCGCTTGCCGAGCGCGAGTTCATCGACGCCGAGCGCACCATCGGCGCCGGCAGCGCGCGCATCCTGTTCATGCACATCCTGCCGCATCTGCTGCCCACCATCATCGTGTGGGGCACGCTCGGCATCTCCACCACCGTGCTGCTGGAAGCTACGCTGTCCTATCTCGGCATCGGCGTGCAGCCGCCCACGCCCTCCTGGGGCAACATCATCTTCGAGAACCAGACCTATTTCCAGGCCGCGCCCTGGCTGGTCTTCTTCCCCGGCGTCGCCATCCTCGCCCTGGCGCTGGCCTTCAACCTCGTCGGCGATGCGCTGCGCGACATTCTCGACCCCACCCAGAGGGGGCGCTCGTGATCTCCTACCTGGGGCGGCGGATCATCCAGTCGGTGCTGATCCTGCTCGGCATCTCGCTCATCACCTTCGCCCTGCTCTACCTGCTGCCGGCCGATCCGGTGCGCCAGATCGCCGGCCGCAGCGCCACGCCGGCGACGGTGGAGAGCATCCGCCGCCAGCTCGGCCTCGACCAGCCGTTCCTGGTCCAGTACGGCCGCTATCTGTGGAACCTTCTGCATGGCGACCTCGGCCGCTCCTACATCCAGCGCTCGGAGGTCTCGCAGCTCGTCGTGGCCCGGCTGCCGGCCACGCTGCTGCTCATGGTGGGCGCCATCGTGTGCGAGCTTCTGATCGGCCTGACCATGGGCCTCGTCGCCGCCGTGCGGCGCGGGTCGAACACCGACCAGTCCTTGATGGTCGCCTCCTTCATCGGCGTGTCGGCGCCGCAATTCGTGGTCGGCCTGCTGCTGCTCTACGTCTTCGCGGTCAGGCTGAGCTGGTTCCCGATCGGCGGCTACGGCACCTTCCGGCATCTCGTCCTGCCTTCGCTCACCGTGGGGGTGATGGGGGCCGGCTGGTATGCGCGCATGATGCGCTCGTCGATGATCGACGTGCTGCGCCAGGATTATATCCGCACCGCGCGCGCCAAGGGGCTGGCCCGGCTCACCGTGCTCGTGCGCCACGCGCTTCCCAACGCCATCCTTCCCATCGTGGCCATGATCGGCATCGACATCGGCATATTGATGGGCGGCATCGTGGTGGTCGAAAGCGTGTTCGGCTGGCCCGGCATCGGCCAACTCGTGTGGCAGGCCATCCAGCGCGTCGACATTCCGATCATCATGGGCGTCACCCTGGTTTCGGCCTTCGCCATCGTGCTCGGCAACCTGCTCGCCGACATCGTCGCCCCGCTCATCGACCCTCGCATCAAGCTCAGGTAACCAAAGAAAGGGAACACATATGAAGACCTATCTCGCTTCCACAGTCGCCGCAGCGGCCCTGGCGCTCGGCCTGTCCGCCGCCTCCGCGCACGCCCAGGCCGACCCCAACGCCAAGCAGGGCGGGTCGATCGTCATCACCTACAAGGACGACGTCGCCACGCTCGACCCGGCCATCGGCTACGACTGGCAGAACTGGTCGATGATCAAGAGCCTGTTCGACGGCCTGATGGACTACAAGCCCGGCACCACCGAGCTGGTGCCCGATCTCGCCGAAAGCTACGAGATCTCCGAGAACGGCCAGACCTTCACCTTCAAGCTGCGCAAGGGCGTGAAGTTCCACAACGGCCGCGAGATGACCGCCGAGGACGTGAAATACTCCATCGACCGCGTCGTCAACCCGGTGACGCAGAGCCCCGGCCAGGGCTTCTTCGCCTCCATCAAGGGCTATGACGAAGCCGCCGAAGGCAAGGCCGACGGCGTCGCCGGCATCGTCGTCGTCGATCCCTATACCATCAAGTTCGAGCTGACCCGGCCGGACGCCACCTTCCTGCACGTCATGGCCATCAACTTCAGCCATGTCGTGCCGAAGGAGGAGGTCGAGAAATACGGGGCCGATTTCGGCAAGAACCCGGTCGGCACGGGCGCCTTCAAGCTGGGCGAGTGGACGCTCGGCCAGCGCGTCGTGTTCGAGAAGAACCCGGACTACTGGAACAAGGGCGTGCCCTATCTCGATTCCATCACCTTCGAGATCGGCCAGGAGCCTATCGTGGCGCTGCTGCGCCTGCAGAAGGGCGAGATCGACATTCCCGGCGACGGCATCCCGCCGGCCAAGTTCCAGGAGGTGATGAACGACCCCGAGCAGAAGGCGCGCGTGGTCGAGGGCGGCCAGCTTCACACCGGCTATGTCACCATGAACACCAACATCGCGCCCTTCGACAACGTGAAGGTTCGCCAGGCGGTGAACATGGCGATCAACAAGGAGCGCATCGTCCAACTCATCAACAACCGCGCCGTTCCGGCCAACCAGCCGCTGCCGCCCTCCATGCCGGGCTATGCGAAGGACTACAAGGGCTATCCCTATGATCCGGAAAAGGCCAAGGCCCTGCTGGGCGAGGCCGGCCACGCCGACGGGTTCGAGACCGACCTCTACGTGATGAACACCGACCCCAACCCGCGCATCGCGCAGGGCATCCAGCAGGATCTGGCCGCCATCGGCATCAAGGCCAACATCCAGGCGCTGGCGCAGGCCAACGTGATCGCCGCCGGCGGCGAGAAGGAAGGCGCCCCGATGATCTGGTCGGGCGGCATGGCCTGGATCGCCGACTTCCCCGACCCGTCGAACTTCTACGGCCCGATCCTGGGCTGCGGCGGCGCGGTGCCCGGCGGCTGGAACTGGGCGTGGTACTGCAACACCGACCTCGACAAGCTGGCCGAGCAGGCCGACTCCATCGTCGACCCGGCCAAGGCCGAGGAGCGCAACAAGCTGTGGAGCGAAATCTACGTGAAGATCATGGAGGACGCCCCTTGGGCGCCGGTCTTCAACGAGCAGCGCTTCACGCTCAAGTCCGCGCGCATGGGCGGCGCCGACAATCTCTATGTCGACCCGGTCCACATCCCCGTCAACTACGACCATGTGTATGTGAACGATGTGCAATAACTGCAACTACACCATCCACGGGCGGCACCATCATTTCGGCTGGGACAACTCGCTTGCCCCGGCCGAGAAGGTGGCGCCCGGTTCGACCGTCTTCTTCGAATGCCTCGACTCCTCCGGCGGCCAGCTGTCGCCGGAAAGCACGGTCGCGGACATCGCCAGGCTCGACTTCGCGAAGATCAACCCGGTCACCGGGCCGATCTTCGTGGACGGGGCCGAGCCGGGCGACGCGCTGAAGGTGACGATCGAGGAGTTCAGACCGTCCGGCTTCGGCTGGACGGCGAACATTCCCGGCTTCGGCCTGCTCGCCGACGACTTCAAGGAGCCGGCGCTGACCATCTGGAAATACGACGCCACGACGCTGGAGCCGGCCCTGTTCGGCAGGAACGGCCGCGTGCCGCTGAAGCCGTTCGCCGGCACTATCGGCGTGGCGCCGGCGGAAAAGGGGCTGCACTCCATCGTGCCGCCGCGCCGGGTGGGCGGAAACCTCGACATCCGCGACCTTGCGGCGGGAACCACGCTCTACCTGCCGGTGGAGGTGGCCGGCGCCCTGTTCTCCGTGGGCGACACCCACGCGGCGCAGGGCGACGGCGAGGTCTGCGGCACGGCCATCGAAAGCCCGATGAACGTCGTGCTCACCCTCGATCTGGTGAAGGGCGCCAACCTGAAGACGCCGCGCTTCACCACGCCGGGGCCGGTGACGCGCCATCTCGACGCCAAGGGCTACGAGGTGACCACCGGCGTCGGGCCGGACCTGATGGAAGGCGCCAGGAGCGCGGTTTCCCAGATGGTCGACCTGCTGGCGGGCCGCTACAATCTCGATCCGGTCGAGGCCTACATGCTGGTGTCGGTGTGCGGCGACCTCAGGATCAGCGAGATCGTCGACATGCCCAACTGGGTCGTGTCGTTCTACTTCCCGCGCTGCGTCTTCGAATGAGCGCGCCGGAAACGACGATTGCGGCGGGGGCCGGGGCTCCCGCCGCGCCGGCCGGCGCTCCGGTGCTGGCCATATCGGGGCTGACCATCGGCGTGCGCGGCGACGACGGGGCGCGTGAGGTCGTGCGCGATCTTTCGTTCACCCTGCGCCGCGGCGAGACGCTGTGCATCGCCGGCGAATCCGGCTCCGGCAAATCCATGACCTCGCTGGCGGTGATGGGGCTGCTGCCCCAGCCGGCCGCCTATATCCGCGCCGGCTCGATCATGCTCGGCGACCTCGACCTCGCAAGGCTCGACGAAGGCCGCATGCGCCGCATCCGCGGCAATCGCATCGCGATGATCTTCCAGGAGCCGATGACCTCGCTGAACCCGGTGCTGAGCATCGGCCGGCAGCTTGTCGAGGCGATCGAGACCCATACGGACCTGTCCTCCGCGCAGGCCCGCGCCAAGGCTGTCGAGGCGCTGAAGGCCGTGCGCATCTCCGAGGCGGAAAGCCGGATGAAGCAGTTTCCGCACGAGCTTTCCGGCGGGATGCGCCAGCGCGTCATGATCGCCATGGCGCTGGCGCTCAACCCCGACGTGCTGATCGCCGACGAGCCGACGACCGCGCTCGACGTCACCGTGCAGGGGGAGGTGCTGGAGCTGCTGCGCGACCTGCAGCGCACCCAGGGCACCAGCATCATCCTCATCACCCACGACATGGGCGTCGTGGCCGAGATGGCCGACCGCGTCATCGTCATGCGCGACGGCGCCATGGTCGAGGAAGGCGCGGTGGCGCGGATCTTCGACGCGCCGGCCACCGACTACACGAAGGCGCTTCTGGCCGCCGTGCCGCGCATCGGCGGCGGGGCCGGGCGCCAGCAGAGCCGCGAGCCCGCGGGCGGGACGCCGGTGGCGGAAGTCAGCGGCCTCCAAGTCCGCTTCGACCTGCGCGGCGGCCTGCTGGGCCGGGTGCAGCGGCGCGTGCACGCGGTGGAAGGCGTGTCCTTTTCGATCCGGCCGAACGAGACGCTGGCGCTGGTGGGCGAATCCGGCTGCGGCAAGTCCACCACCGCCAAGGCGCTGGCCGGCCTCGTGCCCTACGCCGGCAGCATCAGGATCGGCGGGCACGACCTTGCCGGCCTCGGCGGGGCCGAGCGCAAGGCGGTGCGCCGCGACGTGCAGATGGTGTTCCAGGACCCTTTCGCCTCGCTCGACCCGCGCATGCGCGTCGGCGACCTCGTCGCCGAGCCGATGCTGATCCACAAGATCGCTTCCCGGCGCGAGTGCCGCGACCGCGTGGCGGCGCTGTTCGAGCGTGTCGGGCTTTCCGCCGACAGCATGGAGCGCTACCCGCACGAATTCTCCGGCGGGCAGCGCCAGCGCATCTGCATCGCCCGCGCGCTGGCCCTGCGGCCGAAGCTGGTCATCGCCGACGAAAGCGTTTCGGCGCTCGACGTGTCTGTCCAGGCGCGGGTGCTGGAGCTGCTGCGCGAACTGCGGCAGGAGCTCGGCATCGCCTATCTGTTCATCTCGCACGACATGGCGGTGGTGGAGAACATCTCCGACCGCGTGGCGGTGATGTATCTCGGCCAGATCGTCGAGATGGGAACGCGCGACCAGATATTCTCCAACCCGTCGCATCCCTATACGCGGCGGCTGATCGAGGCCGTGCCCACCCCCGACCCGGAGCGGCGGCGGCCGCATTTCGCCCGGCTCGAAGGCGAGATCCCGAGCCCGACCCGCCCGGTCGGGAACGAGCCGGCGCGAGTCGCGGTGCGCGACATCGGCGGCGGCCACCCCGTCGCCGTCTGAGGGCCGACAAGGCCGCCCGCCGGCGCGAGAGCGCGGCTACAGCTTGCGCAGCGCCACTTCCTCGACGAGGTGGTCGGCGCCCTTGCGCAGGATCAGGTCCGCGCGCGGCCGCGTCGGCAATATGTTCTCGCGCAGGTTCTTCAGGTTGATGTTGGTCCACAGCCCCTCGGCGATGGCCCGCGCCGCCGGCTCGGAAAGCTGCGAGTAGCGGTGGAAGAAGGAGTCCGGGTTGCGGAAGGCGGTCTCGCGCAGCCGCATGAAGCGGGCGATGTACCAGTCGTGGATCAGC